>CAZBDB010000013.1:0-16841 GCA_964490655.1 uncultured Candidatus Bathyarchaeia archaeon
CCGCTACCTGGTTGTACACAAGTTATCATCTAGCGAAACTAATTCGTTTCTAGAGTCACTAAGCTAGAAAGAACGTTTTTTGGGGAAGCTTTAATAACGAAGCGGGAAACATTGACTGCCACGGTGAATTGCAATGAAGTCTTTGCCAATATGGCATGGTTTCAACATCTTGGAGAAGTTCTACAGGAACGATTCATTTAGAGAGCTTGACTTTGAACGTGCATCTCAGTGGGGCTTCAACTTCTTCCGCCTGCCCATGGATTACCATTGCTGGATAGTTGGTGGTGACCTCTACAAGACAGACGAGAAAGTCTTGGATGAGATCGATGACGCAGTCGCTTTAGGCAAGAAGTACGAAATCCATGTGAACCTCAACTTCCACTGCGCACCAGGATACACTGTAAACCGCGCCGTCACCGAACCGTTCAATCTTTGGAAGGATGAGGAAGCTCAGGCCGCATGCGAGTTCCATTGGAGGCTCTTCGCCAAACGCTACAAGGGCATCCCAAACGAATTGTTGAGCATCAACCTTGTGAATGAGCCTCACGGAACGACCATTCCTGTTTACAAGAGGTTCGTCGAGAGGATGCTTGAGGCAATACGAGACGAAGATAAGAAGAGGCTCGTTATTGCCGATGGCTTGATAATGTCTGACAGTCATTATGAGCCTGTACCTGACATTGATGACCCTTTCTTCGCACAAAGCTTCCACATGTATACACCATCTTGGATTACGCATATAATGGCAAGTTGGAGTCTGAACATGGCCAAATATGATGAGCAGCCTGAGTATCCAGGTGAGGCTCCTAACCTAGACAAGTACGCGGAGATGTTTCCGCCAGAATCTAGATTGAGGAATTCTCTTCTACGATGGAAAGGAGCATACGTGGATCGAGAATGGTTGGAGAACTGGCTGAAGCCTTGGTTCGAATTCAGCAGGGAGACGGGGACGCTCGTCCACTGTGGCGAGATCGGAGTATATGCTTACAGGGTTCCTCGAAAGACGCAGCTAAACTGGTTCAACGACGTACTAAGTATCTTGAAGGAGAACAAGGTTGGTTGGGCATTATGGAATCTCCGCGGGTCCTTCGGCATCATAAACACTGGACGAGAAGAGTTTCACAGCGAGACCTTGCCGAACGGAGACCGCTTGGACAGAGAACTACTAGACCTCATAAGCAGCCATAAATACATTGACTTTTCTGCTCAGCCGGGCAATACCTTCCTAGGGTAGAGTCGGTATTTCTCGGCACGTTGAAAGACGAACTCCGC
The DNA here is from genome assembly GCA_964490655.1 of uncultured Candidatus Bathyarchaeia archaeon. GTDB lineage: Archaea > Thermoproteota > Bathyarchaeia > Bathyarchaeales > WAQA01 > CAZBDB01. Next base: position 1,273 of record CAZBDB010000013.1, read on the forward strand.
TCGTTCAGCGGAGATGCCCGGATGAATCGAGTGATCTGATGCAAATATGTATCCTCCGCCGGGAGCAGCTATTCCAAAGCACTCTCTTATCTGCTTCTCAATTTCTTCATAGCTGCCAAGGGGGATTAGGTTCGATGCCTCAACATTGCCAACAATCGTGATCTGATCACCATATTCCTCCTTTATCTCGCTCAGATTCATGTCTGCTTTCCTTTCAACTGGATGAAAAGCATGGATCCCCGCATCCACCAAGTCTTTCATGATGGGCATGACATTTCCGTCGCAGTGGAGAAGAACCCAAACACCCTTTTTCTTGAAAGCTTGAACCTGTTCGTTGAAGTATGGCAATATGAACTCTCGGAAGCACTTCGGTGTGACCATGGGTCCATGGACATCTCCGAAGTCATCTGCAATCCAGAGAAACTCTGCGCCCTGATCTATCACTTGTCTGCCCAGCTCTATGAAATACCGGTTTACCATTCCTAGGAGCTTATGTATGAAGGAGGGCTCTGTGTACATAGCCTTGACAAATACATCAAAGCCAGTCATAGACCACCCGTGAGTGAAAGGACCGCCAATTGCTGGAGCACAAGCTATTCTCTCACTGTGATCCTTCAAGATCTCGCGAATGCTTCTGGTTCTTCCTTCAGCATATGGGTCTGGAGGACGGAAGTCCTCTAGGTCCTGCTTGGTTTTGATTGTACCGTCGACATACCATCCCATTCCATCGACTATCTTGTTTCTTATTCCCCATTCATTGATGAATGTGTCCTTTGATAGCCATTTCAGCTTGGACTCTTCGGGCTCATCGAAGAACAGGCACACAAGGTCAAAATCAAGTGAGAGTTGTGCCTTCATATACATTTCAGAATCGATACGCTTACGTTTTTCCTGAAGAATCTTCCTCAAAGATATTTCATTGTATAGGAAATCGAAAAGAGGAACTGCGTCAGCCTCTTCATGGCACAGAGCTGCAATAACCCTTTCCTTCGGCTGCATGAACTATCAATCGAGTTCTCTAACTAAAAAGCCTACTTAGTCGCATGCGCTTCCGTATCTAGCCTTTGTCGAGAAGGTCGTAACCAATATAAATCTGAGGTATGAATAGTGCAAGAGAGCTTTGTATAGCGCAAGGGAGAACTATCTCCGAGCTGTTGAGTTTAGAGAGCCTGAATGGATTCCCAGCAATGTCTCGATCGATCCAATAATCTGGCACAGTTATGGCGAAAAGCTGGAAGAGATAGTTCTTAAGTATCCCTCAATCTTTGGTGATTACAGGAAGGGGAGCATCGACTTTAACGAATCTGGCTTGCGCCGTAGAGACAAGATCTACAGGGATGAATGGGGATGCGTGTGGTATCACTTTCAAGATGGGTTAGTAGGGCAGGTGAAGGTACATCCCTTAGAGGACTGGAACGTTCTCAAGTCCTATGAGCCACCCGCACCTCTTGAGCTGAAAGGACCTCCTCAAACAGATTCCCCGCCCATAGAAACTTGGGATCAGACACGTAGACGACTAAGAGAGGATAGAGAGCAGGGGAGACTTGTTCGAGGCTACGTACCTCACAGCTGCCTGTTTCAACGCATATACGACCTGAGAGGGTTCAAGAATTTCCTTGTAGATACGATAACCCAGCCCGAAAACATTACAAGACTCATCGATATGATCATGGACTACAACATGAAACTGATAAACTGGTGGCTGGAGAACGATGTGGAAATCATCAGCCTCGGGGACGACCTAGGAACCCAAACAAGACTGACGATCAATCCGGAGACATTCCGGAGGCTCTTCATCCCAGCCTACACAAAAATGTTCGGCGCATGTCGAGAGGCAGGTGTACACGTGCATTTTCACAGCGATGGTCACATTATGGAGATAGCTGAGGACTTAGTAAAAGCTGGCGTGAGCATACTAAATCTTCAAGACTTGGTCAATGGGATTGACATCATAAAGTCGATCCTCAAGGGCAAGGTGTGCATAGACTTGGACATAGATAGACAGAGAATGCTGGCATTCGGTTCGCCCGAAGACGTGAAGGAGCATGTTCAAAGAGATGTGTCGGCGCTCTTTTCTCCAAATGGCGGACTGACGATTCAAGTCTACCCTTGTTCACCAACTCCTGTGGAAAACATTGAAGCCCTATGCGAAGCCTTAGAACAGATCGGTGCAGGAATAAAGGATGAGAAAATGGCGATAAGATGGTAATTGGTTTTGCTGGCCGTGATGCTACTGCAATGTGAAGTTAGTAAGCTGGCTCAGACATGTTCATCTTAGCTTTTTGCCACAACTGTAACAGAATCTGGCGGAGGTAGGGCTTTTTCTGTCGGCAATCCGAGCAAATGACAGGTTTCCGGCTGGTTGCCTCTCTCAGTGTTTCTGTTCTGAAGGCCTTCTCCGTCTCTTTCGGCTCTTGAGAATGCCTTGTCTATCTCTTCGCCTATCTTGCCAAGTTTATCTGTTAGATCTAACCAAGCCTAGGGGTTCCAACGCCTTCTTCCCTGCCCCTCTTAGCTCTCACTCCACATTTGAGAGAGAAATTCGCACCTTCAGAAAGTTCTACACCACAATTTGAACATAACACCAGCTAGCTAACGAGCACAAACACCCATTATCAAAGATCGCTCTTGCCGCTTTTATGTGTTCCAAGTATCTTAGGTCTTCCCGCAATAGGTTCGAGTCTAGAGATTATGGGAATATTGCCAGGAAGAAAAGCCATGTGGGCTCTCTTGGTCCATCATCACAAGAGACTTAAGAACGAAGCGAAGAACCAACCACGGGGATCCGGTGTGAGAGAAGAACTATTGATTAAGAAATTGGTGGTAGACGAATTCGAGTACGAAAGGGCTGAGGTTGGCTATGACTATGGGTTCAACCAAGTCTGGCGGCCTGGCAACATCTCCAAGGCACGAGGAAGCGTGCTAAGAATCTTCACAGACGGTGGCCCGGTTGGGGAGTATCTGGGCGGCTCAGTTACGGAGTACTTGGCACGATTCCTCATAGGCAAGAACGCTCTGGCGCGTGAGTATCTCTGGTCAAACATCTATCGTGGCCTTAGACACTCTGCAGGCATGGGACTTGCCTCCATTGATGTTGCTCTCTGGGACTTGGCTGGCAAATATTTCGACGCGCCGATTCACGAACTCTTGGGTTACTACAGGAAGAGCCTACCTGCTTACGCTAGCACCACGCATGCCGATAACCTAAAGGGCGGCCTAGACAGCCCCGAGGCTTACGCCGACTTTGCTGAGTATTGCTTGAAACTAGGCTATCCCGCCTTCAAGATTCACGGCTGGGGCTTCGACAGCTCCAAGCGTCTGAAGCAGGAGATATCGACGATCCACGCCGTTAGGGAAAGGGTCGGGGACGAGATGGACCTTATGATTGACTCGGCTTGCGAGTACCCTACCTTTGCGAATGCGTTGGAGATAGGGAGAGCGTGTGACGAGGAGCATTTCTTCTGGCTTGAGGACCCCTTCCGAGATGGTGGGGTCTCTGCCTTCGCCCATCGTAAGCTCCGCCAGCTGATCAAGACTCCTCTGCTGATGATGGAGCATCTGCGAACGGTCTATCCTAAGGTTGACTTCATCGTCGCCGATGGAACCGACTTCGTGCGAGGTGACATCCAGAAAGATGGCGGAATCACTGGAGTGATGAAAGTAGCACACGCAGCGGAGGGCTTTGGGCTCGATGTGGAGCTGCATGGGGGGAGCATCGCCTGCCAACACTGCATGGCTGCTATTCGGAACACCAATTACCTGGAATGGGGGCTAGTTCATCCGAAGATTGACACATGGTCACCTGAAGAACTCTATCTTAGTGGGTACAAAAGCGGACTACAAGCTATTGACAGTAACGGATGTATTACAGTTCCCGATGGCCCAGGTCTAGCTGTGGAGCTGAACTGGGACTTCATTGAGAAACACAGAACAGGCAGTAGAACATACAAGTAACATTTCCTAATGCATTCATGAGAAGCACATAGTAAGTGTTAGTATCTAGCACACTTAGGCGAAAACGATGCTTGTCCTTCCATCTGGCTTAATGATTAACCAGCATGCTAAGCCATGTAGAGAGGCGCAGAGTTAGTGAACTGGAATCAAGAAAGACAATAGGCGCGCTCTACTCGTAGAGCCAGTCTATGGGCAGAATCTTCAGCTTGAGAGATCGATGGTCACAATAGTAGGTGAGTAGCACTTCATCTTTTATGAATGTGATGCTGGTATAAGCATAGGTTTGTTTCTCGTCTGTCTCTAGGTCTTTGATGTTCTCCCAAGTTCCTCCCTCATCCCGTGATATTGCAGCTGTGAGGGGAACACGCCTCGGATCAGGCGTATTATTCCAAATCATAAGTAGATCGCTTGTAGTTGGGATGCGCTTAATGCTCTGAGGAGAACGAGGCGAGACTATGCCCATCGACTCAGCCTTGCCCCAAGTCTCACCTCCATCTGATGAGTAGGCCCTATAGACGTGGCCAAGGCTCGTCCTCATCCACATCAGGATCCTCCCATCTTTGAGCTCGATTACTCCTGGTTCCTCAGCCGTCGAGTTGGGAATAAGGGAGACATCATTCTGGCTTTTGTACCAAGTTCGTCCATTATCATCAGAATAGAAGCATAAGGAAACAAGCTGCGACCAAGCCCAAACATTTGGGGTGTACGCAGCCGGAAGCAGTATCCTCCCAGTGGATAGCTGGATGGCTCTATCATTATTCAACGTGAAGTATCCAGGATAGAATTTCGCAATGGGTACCATCTCGCTCCATGTCTCGCACTCATCGTATGACTTCCTCATATAGGGGTGGCAGTCAGCCTCAGAGTTCTTAACGCAGAAGAAGAAAGCTATCTCGCCGGTCTTGAGCCTGAGGAAATCAGTCTCCATTACGTTCTCGACCCCGATGTTCTCCTGTATCGTGAACAGCTCACCCCACGTTCGTCCATTATCTTTGGAGATCTTGCCAGAGATCCTAGCAGGAGACATATCATGGCCAGCGTAATGGTAGAACTCAGTATATCCTAGGAGCAACCGTCCATCCGTCAACTCGATTATGTCGGCTTCAGTGTTCCTAAGATTCTCTCTTGTGGCAGGACAAACAATGGTCTCGAGAATCTCTACCGTAAGCACTCAACGTGAAATTGACTAATGCCAGAAATAAGTCTTCTCGGTGTTAACAGCCTAACCCTATCTAAACTACAGCTTTGTGCTGGCAGATTTGTGACTTTGAAAAAGTCTTGCCCGCGTTTTCTCGCTGGTTCAATATATAGCGCGCGCCACAATCGGGTCCGAAGAAGTTTTGTTCTCTTTCTTAGATTCTCCGTATAGCTAGCTTCGCTGTCTTAGGCGGGCGTGATCTGTGGGTCTAGTATCCGGCGTGTGCTGTCAGGAATGCGAAGGGAGCTGTTCTTAGCTTGCTGTTACTTCGGTGAAAAGGGTGCGGTTGGGAGGAACAACCTTCACGTCTCCGACGACTTCGAAGCTGCCCTTGAGCCTTATGTCCTCTGATGAAGCCCCCACCATCACCTCGAAGATCCCAGGCTCGACAACCAGCCTCATGTAGCGGTCATAGAAGGCAAGCTGATCCATTGAAAGCCTGAACCTCACCGTCCGCTTCTCTTCTGGTTTGAGTCTCATCCTGTTGAAACCCTTGAGCTCCTTCACCAGCCCAGAAACACTAGCAACGGGATCGCGTATATACAGTTGGACAACCTCGTCTCCTGCGCGATCTCCAATGTTCTCGACCCCAAAGCTTATCATGACCACTCCTGTTGGACCCACTTTCCCCGGAGTTATGCTTAAGGAGCCGTACTCGAACTTGGTGTAGCTCAACCCGTGACCAAACGGGAAGAGAGGCTGCGTTTTCGTGAAGACGTAATCTCGGAAGGATGAAGGCTTACGGCTATAGTGGAGCGGAACTTGACCGACGTTGAATGGGAAGGATATCGGAAGCTTTCCACCCGGATTGTAGTCGCCGAATAACACCTCGGCCACGGCAGTACCACCTTCTTCGCCAGGGAACCAACTCTCCACGATCGCGGAGCAGTTCTCCACAATCCAACTTAAGTTTAGCGGTCTACCGTTCACCAAGACAGCGATCACGGGTTTACCAGTCTTGCATAGAGTCCTAACTATTTCCTCTTGAACTCCTGGGAGCTTGAGGCTTGTTCTGTCCCTTCCCTCGCCTGAGACATCCGAAGTTGAGAGCCCCGACCTCTCGCCCACAACGGCCACAACTACGTCTGATTTGGCGGTAGCCTCTACGGCGTCCTCGAAGCCTTCGGTTGAGGTTCCGGTTACATCGCACCCCTTGACATAGTACACTTTGGTCTCGCGGGATACTTTCCTTTTGATTCCTGCAAGTATGCTCACTATAGGTACAGCGTCACTTTCGCGTGATAGATGCGCGGTATAGCTGTAATCGCCCAGCAAGTTTCTTGTGTTGTCCGCGTTAGGCCCTATTACCGCTATAGAGTCAACATCCTTGTTGAACGGCAAGATACCGTCATTCTTGAGTAGGACTATCGATTCTCTAGCGGCTTGCAGCGCGAGGGCTCTGTCATCCGAAGTATCGAAGAGTTCGGCCGCTTTATCCGCGTCGACGTAGGGGTTCTTGAAGATTCCGAGAAGGAACTTAGCCCTCAGAACTCTAGATACAGCCTCATTCAGTGTAGCCTCTGAGATCAAACCTTCCTTGACAGCTTGGAGGAGCGGCTTACCGTAGCACATGACATTGGGAAGCTCGACGTCGATACCCGCCTCTAAGGCCTGCACAGCAGCCTCCTTCTCGTCGGCAGCAACATTATGGAGGGTCTCCAGCATCTTGATGGAGCCATAGTCTGAAACGACGAAGCCTTCGAATCCCCACTCCTGTCTAAGTATTCCAGTGAGAAGATCCCGCGAAGCAGCGCACGGTATCCCATCTATCTCGTGATAGGCGTTCATGAGTGAACGAGCCTTAGCTTCCTTAATCGCGGCCTCAAACGGGAAAAGGAAGACCTCCCTAAACTCCCTTAGTGGAACATGCACAGAAGCACAGTTTCTCCCTCCTTCGCCGAAGCCGTGTGCGGCGAAGTGTTTTGGCGTTGCTATCATCTCAGATCCGGCGCCATCTCCTTGAAGCCCCTTAATATACGCAGTTCCCATGCACGCAACAAGGTAAGGGTCCTCCCCAAGGGTCTCCTCGGTCCTGCCCCACCTCGGGTCTCTGGCAACATCGAGAACAGGGGAGAGTCCCTGATGGGCACCGGTAGCCCTCATCTGCTTCCTAATGACAGATGTCATGTTCTGGATAAGCTCAGGGTCCCATGTGCTGGCCAGCCCTATCGCTTGGGGGAAGGTGGTAGCTCCCTTCGCCATGAAGCCGCTCAGGCACTCCTCGTGAACTATGGCAGGTATCTTTGATCTCGTTTTTTCCAAAAGCAGTTTTTGGATGCTGTTACAGATCTCTGCGGCTTCATTAGGCTCGAGTTCAAACGTTCGGTTCCCAGCTACGCGCGCAATCTGGCCTATCCCGTTTCTGAGAAGCCTCCTTGCCTTTTTGACGGAGAGTTTTCCGTCCGCCAGAAGCTCCGTAACGGGGATCGAGCCTAGCTGCGCCAATTTCTCCCTAAGTGTCATCCGTCGAACTAGGTCTTCAACCTTATGATCTACGTCAATCTTTGGATCCAAGTAGAATGGTTCTCTACCCATCCCAATATTCTCCCTTCTTAATCATAGAGACAAAGTGCGTTAAATATTAGTGTTGCAGAGGTGCTGGCCAAAAGCTATTCCCTGAATGAACCGCGCCACGTTTGGTGAGATGCGTAAAGAGTGATGCAACGATGCGTTCAGTTCTGAGGATCACGAACGATTTCTCGCTATCGGCACAACCTTAGCATAAGAGATTTAAACCGTATAACCAAGATATGAATCGATGCGGTCGTAGTCTAGAAGTCAACGTATCCCACGTTGTCTGGAGAGCCTGGTTAGGACATCGGCCTCCCGATGCCATTCAAGCACTAGGAGAAAGCCGACAACCCGGGTTCAATTCCCGGCGGCCGCACCTGTCTTCTAACGATGTCTCTGTTGTGTGACTGTTCTGTCTCGTAGAGTTGGACTCCCTTCCGATTAGGATCTTGAGCCCCGTACGTTGAAATCTTTTATATCTCTGCGAAATCCAATCTTCTACAAAATCATATAGAAAGATGGTGGGAACTATGGAGAAGGTGAACTTCGGCGTTGTAGGCTTGAAAGGTATTGGGCGGACTCACATGGATGCGATTAGAAAGGTTGAGGAGGCCGATCTTGTCGCTGTTGCTGACATAGATGAGGATGTTGGGCGAGAGGTGTCTTCTCAACATAAGGTTGAATGGTACGCCGATTACGTGGAGATGCTGGAGCGTCAGGACGTCGACGCCGTTGCTATCTGTACGCCGCACTTTCTTCATGCGCCTATGGCGATTAAGGCTGTGGAATACGGTAAACACGTTCTTGTTGAGAAGCCTATGGCGATGTCAGTCGTCGAGGCGGACCAGATGATAGACCGGGCTCAGAGAGAAGGAGTGAAACTGGGCGTGGTCTACCAGTATAGGCTCAATCCGGTTCAGCGTGAGATCAAGAGTATAATAGAGGAAGGAAAGATCGGTCCTATACTTCGGGTTTGCATGGAGGCTTGCGTCTTCAGGACCCAAGCATACTATGACAGGGACGCATGGAGGGGGAGGTGGGCTACAGAGGGAGGAGGCGCCATGATCAATCAGACAATACACTATTTCGATCTGCTCCAATGGTTTGTTGGTAAGCCTCGTAGGCTTCATGGCTGGGTTGATACGATGCTCCACAAAATAGAGGTCGAGGATATCGCAAGTTCAGCTATCCTATTCGAGAATGGTGCTCATGGGATTGTTCAAGCCAGCACAGTAGATGCCATACCGACCGTGAGATTCGAGATAGCAGGGGAAAGAGGAAAACTTGTCAGCGACGGTAGCGGCCTCAGATTGGGCTTGTTAGAGAAGTCTGCTAGGGAATATGCCCTTGAAGATGTTGTCTGGGGCAAGCCTAGCTTCCAGTGGTCTGATGTGGACGTGAAGGAGAAGGAAGGCGGAGGGCACGCAGACATAACAAGGGATTTTGCCAGGTCCATCTTAGAAGATAGGAATCCTATGATCACTGGCGAAGAGGGCCGAGTTTCTCTGGAAATCGTGAATGCAATCACACTCTCAAGTTTTGAAGGCAGACCCGTGGAGTTCCCTATCAGCAGGGACAGCTACGGAAAGCTATTGAAGAGGTTGAAGTAGAGACAGCAAGGCCCAGTCCATCTCGGCCTAGAGTAGGCCCAGCTCGCCCAATCTACCTTCGTCTCCTAAGTAGACATCCTGCCCGAGGAGACCCCTCTGAAGCAGCTTCACATCCAGCCTGCTCGGCGTTGTTCCCTCCTTCGACGAGAGGGCGGCGGCTACGCCGGCTGCCTGACCGAGTATAATACAAGTGGTCATGCCCCTCAGTAAACCTCTTGGACTCGTTGAGACGCTTTTGCCGCTCGCCACAAGTAAATTCTCCACTTTTTTGGGAACCATGCACCTGTAAGGAATCTCGTATGGTTTTCCCGGGAATCCTGAAGAGGCCACTCCTATCACGCTGTTGAATCTTGTACCAGCTTTCACCACTTCCGTCGATAGAGTGTATCCGGCTTCTATCCATCGAGTGTATCTGACGCCGAGGTTCGGTGCTGTCGAGATTATGTAGGCATCTTTGAAGCCGGGAACATATTTCCTAAGGAATTCAGCCACATAGAAGCATGCTCTTCTAGCTTCAGCCTCGGTTTTGGAGGCTTCCCTGACGTTGAGGTCGTCTATTCTAGAGAAGTTGCTGTTTATGATCACCGTGTTATTCCATTCCGTGCCGTCCATGCCAAATGCGTCCAACCCGCTGATCATCCCAATCTCCTTAGAGAATTCTCCTTTCTCGATAGCCTTCTCAACTAAGACAGCTATGTTGGAGCCCTTTCTCCAGCCCCCGCCGTGAGGATAATAGAAGAAGCCGTTCTCAAGCCAGTTTCTCTCGAACTCCTTGAAGGTTCGTGGCGCATCGACATCCGGCGGATACCGCTCAGGCTCCTTCCTGAAGTATTCATAAGTTTTCTGAAGGTCAACATTGCCCATCCTAAACTCAAGCGAGTTGCTCCCGGGAGGATCATAGTTTACCGGTGCCCCAGCCCTAGCAGCTATATCGGCGTCTCCCGTCGCATCCACAACCACGCCGCTCAACACGGCTTCTCTTCCGGACTTACTCTCTATGATGATGCCCTTCAAACAATCCTCAGACATCACCGTCTCCACAGCCATCACGTGAAGGCAAAGCCTAACATTCGCCTCTTGAACCATCTCAAGCAGAACTAGGCTGAAGATCTCAGGGTCGAAAGGAATCTTCGGCGTCAGCGGTGACCTCCAACCTTTGGAAGTTCCTCCCTTCTCTGCAAGCCTCTCAAGGATCTCAAGAGCTATTCCCCTGATCACCAGCTTACCATCTACGAAGAACTTGTTTCCCATGGAAGCCATTAGGCCAGCTGTTGCCACGCCGCCGAGGAGACCATTCCGCTCTATGAGGAGAGTTCTCACTCTACTCCTAGCAGACGCAACAGCAGCTGCCACGCCCGATATGCCACCTCCAGCCACTACTACTTCGGCTTCCTCTGCTACCGGCGTTCTCCTCTTCTGTTCGACAATGAACTTCAAGAATTAGCCTCGCCGAGAGTATTTCTGCTCAGCAGGTTATAAGACTTGTCGACGAGTCTATTCTTTCAAGCAGGATCATGTTGAACAAACATGCTATAGATCTGTCCACACGAAGGCTATCTCCGGTTCAGTATCATCTATATCCACTAGAGGGTAGTGGGACACCGATCTAGATCCCAGACCAGACGTACGTCGAAGGGTTATCGGCTACTCGGATGAAAGCTTATTAACGAAATCTCCGTAGAAGATGTCAGAGAAATGTGGGGGACGCGTGTGATCGCTCGTTTCGGATTCTGGAGGATTGCCTTCCTCATCTGTTTGGTTTCTTCCTTTATTTGGCAGACTGCCGTATCAGGATTGTCATATCCCCAAGCTGGAGAACAGATAGGCGATTTCTCAGTTGAGGTTCTGGATGATGAGATCCATGTTATCAGGATAGACTCGACGGGTATGGAGATCTTTAAAGTCGTTGTTCTAAAGAACGGTAGGATCAGCGAGATAGTGATATCATTCAAGGTTTTCGCTACTTCAGCGGGCTGGTCAGCTGATCCTTATGACCAAGTTTCAGGAAGCAACTCGACAGCGGAACCCATAGTACAGAACATGGGAGATTACGTATCTTTGGTTTGCTTCGCCAGATTCAGTGAACACCCGTTATCCGTTGTTACGAATATGACAATATGCGGCAACGGGCTCATTCTAGTGCATGCGACCCTGAAAGCAGAGGAAGACGCACTATTAGTACAGCAGGTTTCATGGGGGCTCTCCGGGTTCCCCATCAGCCTCTTTCAAGGTCACAAAGCATATGCCCAAGTAGAGGGGCGTGAACTGCAAGAGATAAATCTCCCGCTGGAACATGTCACAGGCGCCCAGGCATGGGACCTCATGAGGTCAGAAACAATTCCAGCCTACTGGGTTGACTTCAGCCAAGCATTAGAGGGGATCACCTTTGTCAACGTAGTACCAAGTTTGACTTTAGGTAGCGCGGTAACGGACGGGAGGGAGTGGGAGACCACAGTATTCAATGCAGCTTTTAATCTTAACCTTTGGGGTCAAGGCGCCATGGTTAAAGATGAGTTGAATGAAGTCAAAGTGGCCTTGTACATTCACGGTCCTGGAGGCTACCAATCGGTCTTAGACATGATAAACCTTCTACTTGATCTGGGACAGGCTGAGGGCAATGCTAGGGAAGGGCTTGAATCCTACACAGATGCCGGTGCTAAGAGCTCGGCGTCTCAGGCACTGAGCATTGCTCAGTCTGCGTATAGCAAAATTGTGACAGGAGACTTGGCGAGCGCAAGGAATGACATAGATCAAGCTTCAGACTTACTCAAGCAAGCTGAAGACACCGAGAGAACGGCAGCGATGATGAGAGACTTAACGTTGGCGGCTATACCCATCATAGCTGTAGTGGTCCTGGTTATAGTTCTTAAGATGCGAAGAAGACAATAAACATACAAGCCGATCGGATTTTCCCGTGTCATTTCTTCGTTATTCTTATAAGTCCTGCGTTTTAACAAAGGTCTATGCGAGCAGATATCGGAATTATTGGTGGAACAGGGGTCTACGATCCGCAACTCCTTAAGAACGTCGAGGAGATAAAGCTTCACACGCCATATGGTCCCCCTTCTGATTTAGTCACACTTGGGGAATTGAAAGGTAGAAAGATAGCGTTTATACCGAGACACTCAAAGAAACACACGATAAGGCCGACTGACGTCAATTCGAGGGCAAACATACACGCCCTGAAAGAGCTCGGCGTTCAGCGGATACTGGCTCCATCAGCTGTCGGCTCGCTCAAGGAAGAGTTCAAGCCAGGAGATGTAGTATTCGTCGATCAGTTTATAGACAGAACGACCAAGCGAGAACAGTCGTTCTATACGGGGCCTCAGGTGTGCCACATATCTGTGGCTGAGCCGATATGCTCGGAGCTGAGGCAGATCTTGATAGGAGTGGCCGATGAGATGAATATCAGCTACCACAAGACTGGAACCTACATTTGCATAGAAGGCCCAAGATTCTCAACCAAGGCAGAGTCAAAGATGCTTAGGAGTTGGGGTGCGGACATAATAGGTATGACGCTTGTTCCGGAATGCGTTCTGGCAAGAGAAGCAGAGATCTGCTACGCTTCGATAGCAACTGTTACCGACTACGACGTGTGGAAGGAGCATCCAGTCACCATAGACGAGGTCATGAAGACCATGAGTGAGAATATTGAGAAAGTCAAAAACATAATCACAGAAGCAATACTGAAAATACCAGAAGAAAGAGGATGCGAATGCGGCTTCGCATTAAAGGGTGCATTGATTTGAATGAATAATCAAATGACAATGTCATGGTCGATTCTCGGATCAATTGACGAACAGATCTACTACCTCAAACCTCTCGACATCTACGAGCCCATAGTCGGTAATCTTCAGTTTCGGGATGACGGGGAGCGCCAAGAACGATAGAGTCATGAATGGATTTCTCAGCTTACAGCCAAGCCTAGCCGCTACTTCTTTCAAGCCTTCCGATTTTTCAGCTACGTCCTTCGCTTCCAGCATAGTCATCAGCCCAGCCACAGGCAATGGCAACTCGTCCAGGACTCTGTTTCCTCTTACGATGACGAAACCTCCGTTCGTCTCTCGAAGTCTGTTCACGGCCTTGCAGACGTCACCGTCATTAGTGCCTACAGCAATCACGTTATGAGAGTCATGAGCCACCGTGGAAGAGATTGCTCCCTCACGAAGCCCAAAGCCCTTCACGAATCCTTTTCCGATCCGTCCTGTGCCTCTATGCCTTTCCACAACGCAGATCTTCAGAATGTCCCTCTCCTGGTCCGGCTGTACTTCTTCTCGGTGAGTTTCCATCTCGAATCTAAGCTCTTCCGTGATTATCTGGTCCACTATGATTCCCATCACTCGGGCTGTAACCTTGCCTTTGTCTCTTTCTCCCCGAGAGCATGTTATGATTAGGTCTCTTGGTCGTATCTCCTTCACGTTCACGGTTCCCTTGACAGATTCTTTCGGCACTGGTCCACTGATTCCGCCTATATACTCGCCGTCTTTCGCGACGATCTTTCCATCTATGAGAACAGTCTCTGCTTTGAACTCCTCGAGGTCGTTCGCTATAACTATGTCTGCCAATTTGCCTGGGGCTATGCCTCCCAGATGTTCTAGGCCAAAGTACTCGGCGGGCTTGAGCGTAGCCATCCTGACTGCGTCTACGGGGTCTATTCCCTCTTCAACAGCCCTTCTGAGACAGTGATCCATATGCCCTTCGGTAATGAGGTCTTCTACATGTCTGTCGTCTGTTACGAGCATTGTTCTTTCGGGACTTCTCTTCGAGACTATCTCGGCGAGTTCAGAGAGGTTCTTAGCCGTTGAGCCTTCCCTTATCATGATCCACATGCCGAACGAAAGTTTCTCTCTAGCCTCATCTTCAGCGACTGATTCATGATCTGAGTTAATCCCTGCTGAAACGTAGGCACACAGTTTCTCTCCTCGAAGACCTGGCGCGTGGCCGTCTACAACCATGCCTTCGCAAGCCTTGATCTTGTCTAAGATCTCCCTTTCGCCGTTGATTACCCCTGGGAAGTTCATAACTTCGCCAAGGCCGAGTATCCGTTCAAACTTCTTGAGCTCCTCGATCTCTTCGAGACCTATCTCGGCCCCTGAAGTCTCTAGGTTCGTTGCTGGCACACAGGAAGGAATCATGAAGTAGACCCTTAATGGCGTCCTAGCTGAGTCTTCGATCATGAACTTTACTCCTTCGACGCCTCTCACATTCGCTATCTCGTGCGGATCTGCGACTACGCAGCATGTTCCCCGTGGTATTATAGCAGCTGCAAACCGGCTGGGAATCATGAGTGAACTCTCGATGTGGACATGCCCATCGATGTAGGCGGGCAATATGTACTTTGAGTCCAGATTGACACGCTTGCTAGCTCGTATCGGCTTGCTGCCAATGTACGCTATCCTTCCGTCCTTGACGCCGATATAGGACTCAGATATAATGCCGGTGTAAACATTCACAAGATTCCCAAAGAGAAGCATATCCGCTGGAGAAGAACCCAAAGAGACATCCATAAGCCAGCCCATAAAAAACCAACCTAACACATCAACAGAGAATGTCTGCTTCAAAATTAAAACTTACGGAAAGGCCTTTCATACCTTTCTTAAAGGATATTCTCATAGATTTGTGGGTTTACATTTCCGTTCAGTATTCGCTGGCTGGGAAAGCTTAATATTACTTTATCCCAAGTAAATCCACAGAGAAGCAAGGATGCGTCCAGTTGAAGGAACCCTTTGCCAAGTTTGTTGAGGCTGAGTTAGAGCCCGGCACCCTACTCATAACTTGTGGGCTTCCTGGAACTTGGAAGACAGAGACTTCTCAGGAGATCTCGAAGATTAAGGGGTATCCTATTCTTCGAACCGATCTGATTCGACTGGAAGTTCTCAAGAATGAAGATGTCTTTGATGAGAAAGTTGCGTCAAGTATGAGCAAGCGGGAGCTTGTCTATTATGAGATGTTCCGCCGGGCGGATGAACTATTACAGAAAAATGAGGGTGTAATATTGGATGCTACTTTCGTCACCCAGGAACTTCGAAGGCGTGCCGCTGAGATTGCTGCAAAGCATAGCGCGACTTTCGTCATACTTCAGACTCACTGCTCTGAAGATGCGTCCATTGCGAGAATCCTGAGAAGGACGAAGGACAGATATGAGTCGAACGCCTTGACTAGGCAAGCCTATCTTAACAACAAGAAGCTTTTTGAACCTGTCGACTTGGATGATTTCAAGAAGACACACCCACAACTTGAGATAGTACACCTAACAGTCGATACAGAGTATGACCCTCCCGAGGACTGGTACATAA
>CAZBDB010000014.1:0-9594 GCA_964490655.1 uncultured Candidatus Bathyarchaeia archaeon
TCAGTGGCAATCCCCACTAGAATGTTGTTGATCCGTATCAGCTTTGCATTAAGACCATCAATCTTCCTTTCTTCAATTTTCACCCTTTCATCTCTCCTCCATAGTGACTACTTTATCAGTAGTTACATCCTTCCTTTGTTACTAATAATTTGCTGTGATCGATTCTGGCTTCGAGATCTCCCTCAGCAATCCGCTGGGGATGCAAACAATGATGACTCCACTGATATATCAAAGAGCTCCTGAATGGGTCTCTTTGAAATCCGCAGAGCAGTTTCCCTACGCTCTTTGTGTGAGCATGTGTCTTTCAGACTTCTCAGAATGGTCCCTTTCAGGCTGAGCTTGAGCCCTTTTTTGCCTTTCGTGAAGACCATATGTAGAGATTGTCCCCTCTTCAACTCGATGTTGCCTTTCCCCATCGTACAGCCCGTAGTGAACTGGAGTCCATCAACGACGCATGAACAAGGAGGTGTATCTTCAGTCTCAACTATCACTCGTGTCTCAAAGTAATCTTTCCCCAGAATCTCATTGGCGAACAAGCCAGCCTTCAGACCCAATATCAGAAATGGTCCCAGATGTCCATGAAACCTGACCGCATCATCTATAAGGTCTCTTGGGAGACGGTTGGACAAGTTTGGTCATCAGCCTCCAGTTCAGACTATCTCTTTCCCCATCGAACTCATCATGAGCTTGCCGTGTTTCACGCCTCTGCAACTGATGAGCCCATCTGAGATCTCCTTGACTTCTTGTGGCGTCCCCTTGATGGCGATAATTTCCATGCAGTTATGTTCATCCAAGTGGAGGTGCATCGAGGAAACTATGTTTGAGCACCTCTCATGCTGGATATCCAGCAGCTTCTCCATTATCCCTCGTGTATCGTGGCTATAAAGAAGGGTCAGAGCGCCCATGACCTCTCCAGCCGACCTTTCCCATTCCCTTTCGACGATGAGGTTCCTTATCAGGTCCCTAATTGCCCTAGAACGGTTTTCATATTTCTTCTCTTTGATGACTTCGTCGAACTTCCTCAGGAGTTCGTTGTCAATGGATACGCTGAACCTGACCGTCTTACCCAAATCAGACACCGTCCACCTGGAATACCTTTGGGGAAAAGTTAAATATTAGTATTACCAATTTCACAGAAAATAATACGCGTGATCCTCCATATCCTGCATTCAAAATGCGTGATTGGTTGCCTTGAGAGGCACATGATTTGGCTGGAGTCAGTCGAACGAAGATTTTGGCTTTCGCGGGCGTGATGGCAGCTCTGACAAATATCTTGTCGATAGAGCCGCTAGTCATTCCTATCATGATCGGGCCTTTCGCATCGAAGATCCATTTCAGTCAAGTGCCGATATTTATCAGCGGTATACTCGCGGGCCCGTTGGCCGGCTTGCTAACAGGAGCCTTAGGCGGACTATACATGAGCTATTCGGCTGCCATACCTTTCATTGTGGGCGGACTAGCTATACTGGGGTTCTCCGCTGGGCTATTTGCCAAAAGAGCCAAACTCAGACCATTGTTTTCTTCAATTCTTGCTTGGTGTGTGCAGGCGCCCTACGTCTTTGTCACCGACTATGTCTGGTTCCTCTCTTCTAGGTTGATGCCCCCGTCGGCTGCACTAACAGTGGTTACGACAATACTTGTCAAACTGACGGTGGAGGCGGTTGTTGGATCGGTTCTGGCTGAGATACTGGTTCACTACATCAAACGGATCGGTTTGACTTTCCAATGAACTGTTGAACCGCTCATGTTCGGTTGACTAGGTAGACGCCAGTCATTATCAAGGCAGATCCGAAAAGCGAGTTTAACTCTATGTTTTCTCCCAGGAGTAACCATCCAAAGAAGAGGGCACACAGAGGGATTATAAAGCTCGAAGAAGAGAGAACCATCGCTTCCTCATCTCTGAGAAGATAGAGCCACAGAGTAAGACCTAGGCTTGAGGCAGCTACTGCAGCGTACAACACTATACTGATGTATGCTGCTGAGAGTGGGAAGAGGAATCCGCCAATCGTCGCGTTCAACATTGTAAGTATCGCGACGCCCACCGCTAACTGGAAGATATTAGTTATGATCGAATCAACGTGACCTAGGAGCTTCTTATAGTAAACTATGGAAAGAGCCCACAGAAAGGCGCCGATTATCAACAGGATATTGGAAACTGTGAATATTCCAATCGAGCCGATCTTCCACAGAGAGAGTGCAATAACACCCAGAAACCCTATGAGAACGCCAAGAAGCCGGCTTGCTTTAGCCTTCTCTTTCAAGAACGGAACCGCCATGCAGAAGACAAACAGAGGCTGGGTATAAGTGAGAACCGCGCTTATCCCTGACTTCTCATAGAGCAGGCCCATATTGGTCGCGACTATCCCTAGAGCGTTGATCACACCTAACAAAAGTAGCCGGGTCAAGGTCTCCTTGTCCCTAGGGACTCTTCTCCTTAGGAATATCAGAAATGGAGATAGCGCAAGCGCGGAGAATAGGAACCTATGCTGAACAAAGTTTAATGGATCAACGTAGCTGAGACCACTCTTCATAATGGGCCAATTGGAACTCCACACCAAAACAACAACAAAGAAGAGCAACCAGTTCCTAGGCCGCTTCAAAGAGCTCGCCCCAATCCAATGGACTCTCGAGATCTGACGGCTTGCTGCTAAGCTGATTCAGCAGATCGCTTGAAGCTTTTGGATAGATCAACTTCCCTTCCAGTTTGATCTGTCGCTTTCAACCCTGGAATCTCTTGCCTTATCTTACCCTTGAATTCCTTGGACCTCAAGGTCTCAAGGAAGAGCCTAAGGGCTCTCTTATCAAGCCTCTCAGCATTCACCACAAAGTCATACTCTTCATCAGCAACTGGCACGAAGTCAAGCCCATACTTCTCCGCCGCAGCCTTGATGCCTACGCCGACATCAGTCTTCCCCATGGCAACTGAAGCAGCAACAGCACTATGAGACTTCGCCTCCACATTGTAGCCATCCACCATATTTGTCAAATCTTCAAATCTCTTCCTTATCTGACTGGCGATCTCTTTCAGATTCATATCGATCAGAATCCTAGTTCCCGAGCCCTTGTTCCGATTGATAAAGTCCACATCTTCTCTGAGGAGATCCTTAAACCCCTTGATTCCCTTAGGGTTTCCCTTAGCGACGATCAGTCCTTGCTTGCGAATGTACCCTTTGAAAAGGACGGCCTTGTCCTTGATTCCAAACTGTCTCAGGAATGAGAGGTTGTACTCTCCCGTCGCCTCATCTAGCAGGTGTGCGCCGGCTATGTCAGCCTCCCCGCGTCTGATCGCTGACAGGCCGCCTGAAGACCCGACATTTATCACCTTATACGTAATGCTAGGGTCTTTCTCTCGGAGAAGTTTTAGGATCAAATCTACGCCTAGGCAATGGCTACCGATGAACATGAGGTCAACGGGTTTGATCTGCGATCCGAAAAGTCTGACCTCGACGGTCTCATCCTCCTCAAGGAATGTCCTATTCTTGGCAACCTCGATGAACCCAT
Organism: uncultured Candidatus Bathyarchaeia archaeon; assembly: GCA_964490655.1. Lineage (GTDB taxonomy): Archaea > Thermoproteota > Bathyarchaeia > Bathyarchaeales > WAQA01 > CAZBDB01. Next base: position 3,502 of record CAZBDB010000014.1, read on the forward strand.
CGGCCTTCGCCAAAGTGGTGATCGCGCCTGAACCTCCTGGAACGGGATAGACTCTATAGTCGTCCTCTCTCGTTCTGACAAGGTTCACCGGGACATACTCTCGCCTTCCCCCGCTCGTGAAGATTCGGGCTGATGTCTTCGCGACCACGGTCGCCGCCTCCAGTTCCGGCCCCAAACCGGCCATCGACCGAATGATCGGGGCTACGAATAGATTGAAGATCATGAGCGCAGAGGTGGGGTAACCTGGTAGGCTGAAGATCGGCTTTCCATCTGCAACGGCTATGATCGTTGGCTTCCCGGGCTTGACAGCTACTCCGTGAACGAGTATACCAGGGCTGCCGAGATCGTCGATCACGCGATAGATGAGGTCTCCCACTCCTACCGACGTTCCGCCTGAAACGACAACCACATCGGCAACCTTCACTGCCTCCGCAAGTTTATCCCTGATCTCCAGAATACTATCCCTGACTATCCCGGTGAAGATGGATTCTCCTCCGCACTCACTGACGGAGTCAGAGATCGTTTGAGCATTAATATCGAATATCATGCCAAACGAGAGCGGCTCACCAGGCGTCACGAGCTCGTTGCCAGTGGACATAACAGCGACTTTCGGCTTCCTGAAAACATTGACCTCATGAAGGCCCAAGGCAGCCAAGACTCCGGTCTCCCGAGGAGTCAACAAAGTCCCTGTTCTCAGGACCAGCTCACCAGCCATTATATCAGTCCCTGCAGCCATGATATTCTCACCCGACGACACAGAACGGAAGACCTTCAGTACATCGCCATCTAGCGAGGTGTACTCAACCATGACGACCGCGTTCGCACCCTTGGGCATAGGCGCTCCGGTTGAAACCTCGGCAGCCTCTTTGCTCCGCACCGTCATCTCAGGCTTGCTGCCAGCTTCGACGCTTCCAATAAGCCTTAGTTCTGTCGGATGCTCTTCGTCAGCGCGATAGGTGTCCTCTGCGTGAACAGCGTATCCGTCCATCGAGGCTCTATCGAATGGGGGAACATCGATCGGAGCTATGATATCCTCGGCGAGGACACGACCACTGGACGCCATTAAGGGTGTTTTCTCCACGCCAGTTGTCTTGGGCTGGAAGTGTTCCCTCAACTTTTTCCTAGCTTCTTCGACAGATACAAGTTCTCTGAAGATTTTCCGACTCAAAGAATCACCTCTCCAAGGGCCTCAGAAGTTCAACGTCTACTTCTTCGCCTTGTTCCAAGCCTTCCTTGTGTTCAGGGATTATGACCATTCCGTTTGCTCTGACAAGTGAAGAGATTATTCCAGATCCGGTGGTCCTCACGGGCTCAGCTGCGAATCCTTCGTCTCCCTTTTGGACCACAACCCTGAGAAAGGTTCTTAAGCCCGTTTGGGAGGGCGCCTTCCTTGCCATTCGAGCCTTGATGATCTGTCCTTTGACATGTCCGGTGGATATCCCAAGTATCTTGGTCACGATCGGTCTTACAAAGGTGTTGAAGGCGATGATTGCTGCAACCGGGTTTCCGGGAGTGAGGATTACCGGCTTGTTGTCTACTGCTGCTAGGGCTGTTGGCATACCTGGTCTCATTGATATTCCGTGAGCGATTACTCCGGGTTTGCCCAACGTGTTCACAGCCTCCGAGACGAAGTCCTTGATCCCAACCGAGATTCCTCCGCTGACGACGACGATGTCAGCTGACTTGGTTCCTTCGCTTATCTTGAGTTTTATGTCCTCCAGTCTATCGGTTGCTATGCCGAGGTCGATTGGTTCGCATCCGATCTCCTTAACTGAAGCGATGAGGGTGTGCCTATTGACGTCTATGATCTTTCCTGGAGCCGCTTCCTCATGTAGATTCACTAGTTCATTTCCAGTTGACAGAACAGCAATCTTGAGCTTCTTTAGTACTTTGATGTGTCTTCTCCTCACTGCAGCGAGAATGCCGATATCATGAGGTTGGATGATTGTGTTCTTCTTCAGCACTCTCTTACCCTTTTTCACATCTTCTCCCTGCGCCGAGACATTCTTGTAAGGCGTGACAGATCGGTAGATCTCGATTTTATCACTATCAAGCTCGTGTGTATACTCGATCATGATGACCGAGTCCGCTCCATCAGGTATGGGAGCTCCAGTTGATACTCTTACGGCATCAGACCTTCCGACAGTAACGTCAGAATGACGCCACATCTCGGAGGTTCCTACGACTCTCAAGACGAGGGGATTGGTCGATGATGCGCCGACTGTGTCGACGGATCTAACGGCATAGCCATCCATCGCAGCCCTGTCATATGGCGGCACATCCCAATCTGAATCTATGTCCTCTGCTATGACCCGGCCCAAGGCATCGCTGATTCCTGCCTCTTCCACCTCAGGCTCCACAAGTCTAACAGATCTGAAGAATCTTTCTAGAGCCTCTTCGATGCTTATTAGTTCGAGAAATCCCTTCATCTTGATGTCTCTCATGTCGAACCCTTTTCGCGTTATAAGGCAGAACCGTGACGATGCTATAAAACCTTTCTAGCCGAAAAATGCGGGTCAAGATGATGACGCACAGCAGCAATGATACGTTGGTGTGGAGTGACGATCAGGCTTGGCTAGCCATATCTATCCTTCAAAATGTTCTCAAGTCTTCTGATCGCTTCGATCGCTGGAGATTCGGGTGAATAATCTATTGGGGCCTGCCGGAGCGAGTCGGCTCGTATTATGTTCTGGTCGAACGGTATAGTACAGACAAGGTCAAGCCCAATCTTCTCTATGGATTCTTCAATGAACGTCCTATCTTCCTTACCCATCACTTTATTTCCGACAGCCAAGACCTCCCTCACATCAATGTCGTTCGCCAAGACTTTGATTCTGTTCGCCGTCTCAATCGATTGCACGCCCGGTTCCACAACACATAACAGCGCGTCGAAACCTCTAACGGTAGCTCTGCCCAGATGCTCCAAGCCAGCCTCCATGTCCATGATTGCGGCGTCGCCACGCATCAAGGTGATGTGTCTGATCAATGCGCGGATAAGGGAGTTGGCTGCACACATGCATCCAGAGCCGCCCGAACGTATGGTCCCCATGACAAGCAGCCTAACATTATCGGGGCCGACGACGCCATATTTGTCAGCTATATCCGCAACCGAAGGTGTCAGGCTGATGAAGATGCTGAAGGCGGATCCAGGTTTTGCTCCAGTCCGCTCCTGAATGAGCTCTTTGTTCTCCGCTACCGGAACGATTCTGGAAGCTATATCGGGTGGGATGCCGAGAGCATATGCAAGGTTCATAGCTGGGTCAGCGTCCACCGCCAGCACTCTGAACCCGTCTCGCGCAAGTAGTCGAGCCAGTGTTCCGGCGATTAGGGTTTTTCCTACGCCTCCCTTGCCGGCAACAGCGATCTTCAAATGATCCACCACAGAATAGTTCAGTTTCTTTCCTTAAAGGATTCTGATGAGGCTCTCAATGTACTCCTCTAGCTTTGGGAATCTGCGTTTTGTGATATCTACCCTTTTCTTTGTGTTTATGTTGGTTAGGAGCTTGGAAGCCTCAGTTGGTGTGCTGAACTCCTCTATTTCACCGTTGGGCCGTTTCCTAGTGATATAGATGCAGTCATCGACGATGCAGCATAGAACGCATGCTGCGCAGTATACGCATAGCTCCTCCGTTATCTTCACCTCTCCATAACCCCAATAGAGGGCGTTTGTGGGGCAAGCCTCGATGCACAACTTGCACTCGATTCCATCGCATGTCCTCTTGTCAATAGTTATGCTCCCCTCCTCGAAATATTCTTTTACACCGAGTGACTCGAGGAGTCTAGCCTTTTCTTCCCTTTTCTTTTCTGCGCTTTCGAGCAGGAGCTGGAAAATGTCTTTGGTTCCTTCCTTAGACATCGCAAATGCCTTCTATTGATGCGGCTGATTTCTCCTTCAGACAAACGACGTTGACAGAGCAGCCTTTCTCAGATTCGCCGTGAGCATCGCCCTTTTCCAGATCGGTCACTGTCTGCGTATCGTCAAGCCACCGTGAGACTCCGAAACTTCATCATCAGTATCGAGAGCAACTCTAATAATCGATCTTGATGAGTACGTGAGCCTGTCGTTTGACCCCAGTAGCCCTTGCACGGGTCGATGTTTCAGTCAGGCGTATCCAGCTGTCTCTAGGATCTTCTTCGCCGACTGATAGGCTGGAGAGGAGTCCGGTAACTCGAGCAGCGACTTACCGTAGAGTACATATTCCTCCACATTTTTGTCGTAGGCGATTTTACCCAGATATTCTAGATTCGTCCTTTTCTTGACATCTGGTTCCATCGACTCTGGGAATCTGTACCCCCCGACGATGTAGAAGTTTTGGAAGCTTATCTTTACTTCTCTTACGATCCTGTAGGCCCTCTCCACATGGTCGAAGGCTTTCTTGGAAGGGTCTACTATATCGAAGATATCGTCCACGGTTGATGTGATCCTCCTGTTCAAATGTTCCAAGCCCGCCGGCGAGTCCACAATGATATTTCTGTATGTCCTAGTCAAGTTTCCGAGAGCACCTTTCAACGCGTTGTTCGGAAGACAGTAGCATCCTTCCACCCATTTGGGCCCTATAGCAAGAAGGTCGAAGTGTTCTCCTTCGTATAGGGCTTTAGCCCATATCTTGCTCTCTATCCTCTCTGATGGTGAAACTCCCACTGTCGTGCCTCCCTCCTCCATAAATGTCTTGATCAAGAGTTCTGAGATGGTGCTCTTCCCCTCTCTCTCGAGGTCTACTCCTACGGTTTCGGCTAGGTTCTGATCTGGGTCAGCATCAATCAAAAGCATCGGGGTCTGGCCGATCTCGATCAGGTACTTTGTAATAAGGGCTGCAAAGCTCGTCTTTCCGGAGCCGCCTCTACCCATCGAAACTATTAATCTCATATTCCTCTTTTACTTCCACCTTAGTCTTCAGCAATGATGGTGAATCATTCCTTGGGAGGCCACTTCTCCTTAAGGAACCCTGGGATTCCAGAGGAGTCCCTTGGACCGACCAGCACGCGCCACCCACTTGTCTCTTCCAGCTCCCCGCTCAGTCTAGCGGCTAAGCCTGGAATGATGAGGTGTCTGTGCTTAACCTTCTTATCAACCTCCGACTTCTTAAGGGCTTCTGCAGCTGTCTCAGCCGTGAGGTATCTTCCCGCCACTGAGCTCTCGACGCTGATTCCACCGGTGTCGACGACTACGAGGTAGCCGTCTACGCTGGACGATTTGATATCTGACTCAACCGTGAAGTACGTCAACGCATAATTCGTTGTGAGCATAACGGGAGAATTCTCATCAGGGTTCCCGAAGACCTTCAAACCAGCCTCAACCGCCACCGGCTTCCTGGGATCCGTGTACAAGTTGAAACGCCAAATAGCATTGGGAAGGAGGACCCATCCGTCAATACTATGCATTATCAGTAAGTCCGCGTACCTCGCCATCAACATCGCGGCCAAGTAGGCCTCCCTCCACTGAAGGACCTCCTTGGGTTCTTCTTTATCCTTCCAAACAGTTATTGGGGTTCCGAGAATTGGGAAACCAAGTAGTTCATCGCCGCCCTTGCAGGCGTTTCTTCTGATCATGGTGAAGTTGCTAAGGGTGTCAGCTGTTCCCTCTTCAGGAAATGTTCCAGGATCAAGTATGAGGTCCCCCACGCCGTAGCTAGTCAGGGTATTGACAAGGGATTTCAGGAGACCTAGGTCGTTCGGGGCGAAGACCGCCAACGGACAGTTATACATCAACGCGAGCTCAGCCATGCTCATCCAATTATCCCTGTCAGCCGCGTAAATAAGGGGGCGCCTATCGTAGACAGAGGCTAGAGCTGCTTTCATCACATCCGGATTCAAGGAGCAGAGAATAAGTGGCAGCTTTGTGACTTCCGCTGTTTTCTCTACTGCTGATTTGAACTTGTCTGGGTCGTTCGATGTTGATCTGATCGCAACCATTTCAAGATTGAGTTCTCTTCCGATGTAATTGTAGGAGAAGTCTCCAATCCTCTTCACCCTCTCAGTGATCTCTTCCTCGGTCATTTCGTCGGAAACATCAATCGCGATGGGTGTCGGATTGTGATAGGTGAACTCGTGCCTGTAAAGGACGAGCTTCCCTCCGATCTTGACTGCATCTTC
>CAZBDB010000014.1:9694-15135 GCA_964490655.1 uncultured Candidatus Bathyarchaeia archaeon
CCTCTCTTGGTTTCTCTCTCGGTCAAGCCATCGACTCCTACATCTTGAGTGAGACCCAGTCGGCGATCTCTTCCGGCTTCGCCTTACCTAAGCTCGTAAGATTCTTGATGACCTGCTTCATCGTGTGAACCGCGGCTGGATGCATCATCATGAACATGTCCACTCCAGCAAGTAGCAGCGTCAAAGCCGTAATGGTCTCCCAAATCGGGCCTCGTAACTCCCTCGGCTCCCACTCAGGCCCAAGCTTCAACCATGCCTCCCTCGCAGCCCAAGCATTTGTGGATCCGGAGAGGGTTGGATGCTGAAGCTCAGAGTCTCCCATCAAAGCAGCCAACCTTGCCCTCTCGTGGATGCTAAATGAGTATTCCAGCCCGTAGCCAAGGGCCGCGGTTGTAAGGTCCATGACTATGCTGTCTCGTGGGAGAAACTCGTATAGCCTCCTGTTCATCTCCTTTGCTCTGTTCAGATCCAAGGCTGTGAAAGCGAGTACAGCATGCCCATGCTCATCGGCAGCTTTGGCAACGTCTCCCAGTAGTCCTGCGTCAGCCATATCAGGCGTGACCGAGCTGAGCACAACCCTCTCTCCTGAAGCCACCTCAGCAGCTTTCCTGAAGACTTCGCTGTCCTTCTTCGGATCACCGCACCCACCTACTATGATCGGAACGTCCACGGCTTGCAGCACCTCTTCGATAGTCTTTGCGGCCTGAGATGGGGACGCGTCGTTGATCAATGGATCTGTGCTCAATAGGTGCAACGTGACTGCGTCGGCCTCGAATTTGTCTACAGCCATCTTGGCCCATTCTGCTGGATCGCCCATAACTTCTTTCACAGCAGTTCTCAAAGCTTTGGGCAGTCTGATCTTTATATCGAAGACGTCTACGGAGACGACTGGGGGATTGGGAGGAACCTCCTCAAACAAGTAGAAAGCCGGTGACGTCGCACCTCCGATGACCAGTGTTCTGCCTCTCGATCCTCCTTCAGCGTTCGTCGCACCTAGCTTCACTTCTGTGATCTTACCCGGATAAGTCTGGACCAATGGGTGAAACTCAGCTCTTAGAATCCTAGAAGGCTTTTCAAGTACGACTTTGGGCGGAGCAACAGGTGCGGCGGGCGTGGCCTGTGGTGGGATGGCTACTGGCGTGGACGGCGGAATCCATATCTCGAGTTCTCCAGCGTCTATCACCACATTTTGGAGCTCTATCTCGCCAAGTTTGCTTAGAAGCTCTAAGAGTTTCGGCCCGATCTTTAAGGATGCTCCTTTCGTCTCGTCTTTGTTTTTCTTCTCCTTTTCCGTCGGGTTCACTCCTCCTTCTTCCGAATTATGACTTTCTCAGCGTGAATCTTCACATTCTTTAGGGTGATCTTGAATCCGCCGGCAGCTAGGCCACTGATGGGCATAGATGGCAAGGTCATAGGCATGGATTCGGCTGGCACCTCAACCCTTTCCTCTTCGACAGCCTTCTCAGCAACGACCTCGACGGCCTCCCATCTCTCAACAACCGGGTGCCCTTTCTCCTCTAGAAAGGTCTTCAGTTGCTCTATGCTCGTGACCTCCTCCTCAGTCGGAATCCCATCGACGAGCTCCCCAGGTATGAAGTCCTTAACCCTTTCCTTCACGCTCGCTGGCAGCCAGACTATCCTGCCCCAGCCCCCGTCGGCCTGGAGCAATTTAGGTGACCGCAGATACTCAATGGATATGCCGTGGAAGCCATCAACCTGCCTTCCACCTGCTGTCGAATCCGCAAGCGTGGAGAATGGTAGGCCATTGGGAGTTGTTTCTTGGAAGCCTCTATGGACGATTCCGATGCCGTCAACTTCCGGTATGTAGAAGGCTACACCCTCAAAACAGCCGCAAGATGTGTGTGGATAGCCGAATGCCGTGTAGAGCCAGACCTGGCTTATTTCGCCTACGGACTTCATCTTGACTGTTTCGTTGACGCCAATGTATTCCCCCTTTACTGGATCGATGCATTCTCCCTTCTCGATCCTATAGACAGGTCCCTTAGGGTCTACCCTCGCGGCTGCTCTGCCGTCGAACCAGCTGATCGCGCCGCAGTTTGAGTATCTTTGAGGCGTTATCACGCAGACGTGGGTCGGGGCGAAGGACTGGCACAGCGTGCATCCGTAGAAGGCGTTGACATCCTCATCTTTGAGTCCTCTGGCTTTTGCATCCCGGCTTTCGTACGTCTCCATGGCTTCCTTGAACTTCTCCTTGACCTCTTCGGGATCTGTCATGAAGGTGATTTGGATCTTCTCGATGAAGGGCAACTCGCTTTTGAACAGCCTTTGTAGGACCTTTCCGACATGTGTGAACGAGTTCAGTCCCTTATCGAACGACCTCTTGCTTAGACGAAGCCAGATGTCATACCTCTGGTTCAGGTGCATGAGGCCCTCGACGAAGTTGCAGTATTCATGGATTCGACGTTCGATCACGCCTTCGAGCTCCTCCTCAACATCTTTCCCAGCAACCTCGATGTATATCCCGAACGGGTAAGACTTCTTCTCTATCTCCTTGAGGTCAGGTCCCATGACAGTTATCTTCCCATCCTCGACTTCATCCATGCTTCGGACTTTGACAAGCTCGAACTTCTCCTCCACCCTTGGGCCGCCGAACTCTGCGTGTGCATCGGGCCACCTAATCCGTTCGCCTTCATAGATTATTCCGACATCAACGGGGATATCTTCAAACATCGACATCTTCATTCTCCTCCTAGATCTTTGACGATCATCTCAAGATTACTTTCCCAGTCTTCAATTGAAAGGTTTGGAAATGACCATGAAGCGTGAGGCTGGTAATGCATATCCAGGGATATGGTCTTAAGACCCGACGAGAAGTGTTTCAACCCCGAGAGGATAAGCCATCCCATATAGTATGGCAGCCCAACAAACAATGCCAGGTCATGATGCCCCTTCCCATTCACTCCTTGCCAATTCGGATCCGTCAGCCTATTCGCGATGTCAACGGCTGGCATCCAAGTGTCCACACGGAACCCCCGTTTCAGGAACTCACGTGGCGTGTGCGCTGTCGCTACAACCGGGATCCCCGCAGTCTTGGCTATGCGAATCACATAATCCATTGGCTTCCCGTTCGCCAGCTCAACTTCCGAAGCCAGATGGCCTGCAATGAGCACTGGGTTCTCCGCCCTTTTTATCATCGCGGACACCACACTGGGCTTTGGTATGACCAAAGCCTTTTTTGGACCGGCAATCTCAGCCGTCTGCCAGGGTTCAGTTGCTTTAGACATACTATCCGCGCCTCCTCCTTATCATTCTAGGAAGCAGTGTAGGGTCCGGTATCCTGTTCTCCTTCCATCCCTTCTCTTCGAGTATCCGGGTGATCTCATCTTTCATCGTGATCGGTAGATCAGCTTTCGTACGCACGAATAAGTGGATGTCATCTGGCATTACACCAAACAAACGTTTGCTCAAGTCTATGTAATGCGTCAGCTTGATCGAACGGCCCTTCGTAGTGTCGTTCGGCCTCATCGAGAGCTTCGCGATCATGACCATCGCTTCTTCCTTCGTCTCAGCCGCGTAGAAGAGATGTTCTGGGGCAGGCCCCCCATAGACTCTGTCTCCTGTTCGAGCGTCATATACAAACCAGTCATCCTCTCGATCCTTCCTGCCCAGAAGCATCCGCCTGTACTTAGAACCGTGAGGTCCCACTATCACGGGTATACCCAACCTCCAGAACCCGCTCGCGATCGAAGCTGCCTTCTGAGACATGGCCCCCCAGGCAACTCCGACGGCGCCGACACGGTTTAGAATGTAATCAGCAATCTCCTCATAATTCCCGCGGAGCCTCCGCTTCGCGAAGATGCTTGCTATCTTTATTGCTGCTCCAGCTATGTGAGAATTCGAAACGCAAGACCCGACATTCACAATGGAGCCAGCCTCAAAAGCGCCCGGATGAATCTCATAGGGACTCTTCCCTTCCTCATCCTTGTACATAGCTGCCGACATAGCTGCACACCCGGAGGTAAGAACAATGAACCGTCTCTTGGCGAACTCCATAGCCATCTCAGCTACTTCCTGCCCGCCCTTGGGATAGTTCGAGCAACCGACGAAGGCAACAATGCCTGGGATCTCACCTAAGACGATTGGGCCCCCGACCTCCCTTATCTCCACATCCTGTATCGCGCCTCTCCCTACACGCACCTTGTACTTCTCCTCTTTCATCTTTTTCTCAGCGGCTTTGACGATGAAGCTATGCAGAGGTAAGTCAAGAGGGCAAGCACTCTCACAACGGGCGCATCCGATACACTCGTCATACAGAGCAGCCAACTTCACCAGATCTCCGTCCGCTGCCACCGCTAATGCTTCCGGTATTGGCAGATCATTTGGACATGCCCTTCTGCACTCATCACATTGTCGGCATCTTTTGGCTTGCTCGAACACTTCGCCGACGTCGGGCAGCGCCTTGAACTTCGACCTCTTCGGGGCAACCGCGATCGCCGTCCTTGCAGCGACCTCGCCGACTTTGGTTGGATCTAAGATGAGTGCGCCGGCGATGTTCCCATTCACCAAGTCGTCAACGATATTATCCGGATCGTCGTTCGTCCGGTCTGGGAGTCCCAGACAGTTCTTGTCGCTGGAGGCGATCAAAGGTGCTTTTATCTTCTGAGCTTCGGCGAGAGAATCGGCTCGGATGCATTGCTCATCCACGACTACGACATCTGGCACTCCGCTGCGAATGAATCTCAACTGCCAAGACATCGGGCCTACTATCTTCGCTTTCGGGCTGTACCTAGTGATTTCATGTGCTGTGCAGCATAACCCGGTGACCTCAACTTGGCCGTAGAGTCCCTTGTCTGTGAGATAATCCACGATGCCGATGGCCGGCGGAACGTTATGCCCGATTACCAAGATGACAGGTTTAGCCGGATCCACCACGCCAAATCCTATCTCTGCGAGTGGTGCGTCAGGATCCGCCTTGGGGAAGCCGTAAGCAGAGATCTGCGCCATATCAGCAACCTCCATCCCGACTTGGTCGATCATCCCTGCGTGTAACACCTTAGACTCGAAGTCGATATTGCTCCCTTCCTGTCCAGTGTGAGTCGCAGAAAGCAGATGCGTGACCTGTCCTTCAAGATAGTCTAGCACTTCCTCTAGGTCGCCTAGGTCTCTGGGTCTAATGCCGCAGACCAACCGGGTGACAGGCGCCTCAACTTCCACATTCCCGATGTCAATTGGATGATCGGCTCCGTACTTCTCAACTAGGTACTCAACCAGATGCCTAGCATGAGCCAAATGGGTTGCAGCGCCAATGCAACATGCCAACAAGACTATGCGTGACTGTTGAGCTGCCATATTCAAGCCGCAGGCTCCGCGCTTGCCTTGGCTTAGGTCACATTTCCCGAATGTGCAGAGGCAGCACACATCACAGAATGGCATGTAGAACGGCTTGTATCTCTCTAATACTTTCAGGTCCCATTCTCGAA
>CAZBDB010000015.1:0-1224 GCA_964490655.1 uncultured Candidatus Bathyarchaeia archaeon
ACAATCGGGTTCACGATCGGCATGGCGATCAACTATAGCCTAGCGTACTATCTGGGAAGACCCTATGTTATGAGGAAGCTAGCCGCAGAAAAGCTTGAAGAGATGACGCATCTATGGAGTAGGTGGGGTTGGATTCTGTATACAGTATTCGGGCTTATCCCCATCTTGCCGGTAGAGCTTCTGTCATTCATTTGTGGATTTTTGAAGACACGCCTAGATATTTTCCTCTTTTTGAGCTTCTTGCCCAGACTCGTGGTCTTCGCGATTTTAGCCTATTTCGGCGAACAAGCAGCCTTCTGGTTAGGAATTACTTGATGCTGTAATCCATCACTACTGCAAGAAATTGAGAAAAGATTCTTTTCCCTCTCCTCAAGGTGGGGCAATGCATCCCAGCTGGAAGCATGTACCTCATCTAGTAACACGTCACGGACTAGAACTCTCTATCCTTAAACATGTTGGGCAAGTATTCTTCAATCCTTGGATTCAGACGGAACAGGCTCTTAAGCCGTCGGTAATTCTGTAGGGATTCCAGACTCTGACGTCCGGTTTTCTCCGCTCGTATCATCGTGTTTTTCGGTGTGTACCGAGAGGATAAAAACTTGAAAACATCAACCTCGTATCCAGCTATCTCAAGCACTAGTGTTCTCAGGATTTCGGTGACGGTGATCCCGAGGCTTTCCTTTAAGGAGTACTTCCCTAAGACTCCCTTGAATGGATGCTCATCTTCTCTCAGAGCGCGACTCATCTGTCTCACTATCTCTCGTTGGCAGCATGGGACTACGATGACGTATCTCGCCTTCAGCAAGATCCCCTTCGCGATAGTTTCGTCAGTAGCTGTATCACAGGCATGAAGGGAAAAAACTCCATGAATTCTTTCTACGTCCTCAGGCGGCTGAAAGTCAATGATTTTAGAAGTGGAAAAGCTTATGTTTCTCAGCTTTAGCGCTTCCTTAGCCCTATCACATTTTTCAATGAGGCTAGGGTCTTGGTCCACTCCTAGAAAGTAGATCTCTCGGCTCTCTCTTTGTGATAGGAGGAAGCTCAGAAAGAATGAGAGATAGGAGCGCCCACAGCCGCATTCGAGCAACACAGCCCTGCTTTTGCGAGATACCCTATCCAACGCCTTGACAAGGTGCACACTGAAGTTGATCACCTCGTGAAACTTCTTCACTCTTTCCTTATAGAAGGAACCGCCCGGATTGAGGAAGCCCGTTTCCTTCAATA
>CAZBDB010000015.1:1324-4759 GCA_964490655.1 uncultured Candidatus Bathyarchaeia archaeon
GCGACGAGTTCATCAATATCCTTGGGGACATCATATACCTTAGGCTCCATCTTCGGCCGCTCAACCAAATGCTGAACGCACAAAGCCTGATTCGAGAAAGACATGTCCATGACCTCGGACGGATGACCCTCAGCTGAGGCAAGGTTGACCAACCTCCCTTCAGCGAGTAGGTGGATCCTCCTCCCATCCTTCAAAGTATGCTCCTCGAGGTTTGGCCGTATAGTCCTCTTCGACGTGGATACCTCCTCCAGATCCGGTAAGCTTATCTCGACGTTGAAGTGCCCGCTGTTTGCAATCACGACACCGTCCTTCATCTTGAGCATATGGTCCTTGCGAATGACATTGATGTTACCCGTCAATGTCACGAAGATGTCTCCTACCTCCGCAGCCTCGGCTAAAGGCATAACTTGAAAACCATCCATAACGGCCTCAAGAGCTCTCAACGGGTTGACCTCCGTAACAATCACGTTCGCACCCATACCTCTGGCTCTTAAAGCCAATCCCCTGCCGCACCAGCCGTAGCCGCAGACGACAAACCTTTTACCAGCGAGAAGCATGTTTGTAGCCCGGAGGATACCGTCTATAGTGCTCTGTCCCGTGCCGTACCTGTTATCGAAAAGATACTTAGAGTATGCATCATTGACGGCTATGATAGGATACCTCAAGGCTTCATCCTTCTCCATAGCTCTCAGACGTATGACGCCGGTGGTCGTCTCCTCGGTCCCTCCCTTAACTCCTCCTAATGCTTCCGTCCTTTTTCCGTGGATCGTGCTGACCAGATCCGCTCCGTCATCCAACGTAATCATCGGCTTGGTATCGATCACCTTGTTGACGCACCAGTAATACTCATCGGTCGTCTCGCCACGCCAAGCATAAACATTTACTCCCCATCTCGCAATCGCCGCTGCTACCTCATCTTGGGTTGACAAAGGATTTGAACCGCAGAGAGCAAGATCGGCGCCGCCAGCCGTGAGCGTCTTTATGAGAACAGCCGTTTCCTTCGTCACGTGTAGGCATGCACCTATTCGAATCCCTTGTAGTGGTTTATGCTTCTCAAGATTCTTTCGGATCTCCGTTAAGACAGGCATCCTACTCTCGGCGTATCCAATCCGCAGTGTGCCCTGCTCTGCTAATGTCGTGTCTTTTACTTTGAAGCTCGCCATTTCCATTACCTTTTCAATTTCCGTAATGGTCAGTTATGTGTAAGTACTTCTCACGGAATATTTATATATTTCTGTAATTTTGTATAATCTGAGGAAGCATGTCCCTAATTGGCAACTATTTATTCCAAAGGAGGTCTCAACATGAGTCTAGACAGTGATGATTTATCAATTCTAGAAATCCTCCAAAGGGACAGCAGAACGCCGCTCACCACAATTGGCAAACTAGTAGGACTGTCACGTTTCGCAGTAAGAGATAGAATACAGAGATTATACGAGGATCAAGTGATCCTCGGTCCAACAATCGTCGTCAATCCAGCTTCAGTGGGACTCAGAAGAACCGCATTTTTTGAGTTGAAGACAAACCCGCACGAGCCTTGGCTGGCTGAGTTACTCGAAGAAATGATGGCGTGCGATATGTTTGACGGAATAACAGGCGAGTATTCACTGATAGGAAGATTCAGAATTAGCGGCGAAGAACATTTTAGACAAACACTAAGAAGAATAGATGAGGCAATGTCAAGAAGCTTTTTCAAGAAATATAGGGTCATAAACGTGATCAGTATTTTCAAAGAGTCGGGCGTTCCATTCAACAAGAAAGAAAGAACACTAGATTTAGACAGTGTTGATTTTGAGATTTTGAGGATACTCCTGAATCAGACCAAACTTACCAAGGCTCCTCGACCGCTGCCTACAACTCAGATCAGCAGGATCATGCGTGATTGCGGAATACAGATATCTCAACCAGCTGTTTTTAAGCGATTGAGGAGGCTCAGGGGCAGAAGTATTATTCTGAGACATACTGTTATGGTCGATCAACTGAAACTGGGCTTGAAGACAAAGTTGGTAGTTAGGATCAAAGTGAATCCTGCGTCCTACGACAAGGTAGCATGGAATCTTCTAACACCGATGGACGAAATTACCGATCTCTACAGGACTGGGGAGGACTATGGACTACTGGCTGTCATACGGGTGGCAAACATTACGGAGTATAACTCCTTCTTACTAAGGCTCTATGCTTCAGAGGACATCATAGACACTCATACAGTTCTCGTTCTTGAAGAAAGGAAGAAATCTCCTATTCCTTTGGGCCAAGATTATCAGCCCCTCGGCATGGATTAGAATGCGTTAGCTCAAGTCCAGATAATCGATCAAATATGCTTCCTTGTCTTGTAGCACTGATCGCAGGCAACTTCACGTCTTGGGGGAACGCGTACTGTATGTATATGAAGTTCCCTCACGACAGACACCGCCAACGAAATGGGCACTATATAAAGTTTATAAGTTACGAAACAGGTGCCCTAAATGGAAAATGTGGATCTTACGAGAGGAGACAGTTCATGCCTAAGTTCAAAGCTGCCGAAGCAACTATCAAGATCGAGAACGTCGTAGCATCTGCAACCCTGAACCAGAAGGTTGATTTGAACGCCATCGTGAAGAGTTTTCCTGGTGTGGAGTATCGGCCCGAGCAGTTTCCTGGACTGGTCTTCCGGCTTAAGAAACCCAAAACAGCGACTCTGATCTTCAACTCAGGCAAAATGGTGTGCACAGGAGCAAAGTCTGAGAAGGAGGCCAAGAGGGCAGTCTTGAAGGTTGTAAGGGAGCTCAAGAGGAACGGGATAGTCATCGTGAGCAAACCGGAACTCAAGATACAGAATATAGTCGCCTCAGGCAACCTGTACGGAAAGATCGATCTCGAGAAATGCGCATACACGCTCGAAAAGACGATGTACGAGCCGGAACAGTTCCCTGGGCTTATCTATCGCATGGCTGAACCTAAGGTGGTTATCCTTCTCTTCGCCAGCGGAAAACTTGTCTGCACAGGCGCAAAGCAGGAGGGAGACGTGTACGAGTCCGTGGAGAAACTCCACGCAAAGCTCGAGGATGAAGAACTCATATACTATGAAGAGTAGGCTCTGAAGACAGACCACCATAGACCTCCTTTATTTTTCACTGCTTTAGCCGAGCTTCACCTATTCTAGGATAGGCTGCTCTTCGCATCTGACACTTGAAGTGTTTCGTTCCTTCCCCATACGTGAAGGACTCAAGGTCTAGCTCGAAGATTCTCAACAGATTTGAGATAAGTTTATCTCCAACAACTCAGAAGCATAATCGATCATGGCGGAATCGGTCCAATGAGAGATCTAGTTCACAACGGCGTGCTCGTTCCCAGACATGATTGGAAAAGACTCCACATCATTGTGAAAGAGCGAAGAATAGAGCTGACTCCCGAGCAAGAAGAGATGGGCGTCGCATTTGTCAGGAAGATGGGAAC
>CAZBDB010000015.1:4859-7408 GCA_964490655.1 uncultured Candidatus Bathyarchaeia archaeon
GTCGAGCCGCCTTCAATCTTCATGGGTCGGGGAGAACATCCTCTACGTGGAAGGTGGAAGTCAGGAGCGAAGGAAGAGGACGTAATCCTGAACCTTTCACCCGGGGCGCCGATACCCAAAGGGAATTGGAAGGTGATCGTGTGGCAGCCTGAGGGGATGTGGGTTGCCAAGTGGACGGACAAGCTGACAGGCAAGATGAAGTATGTCTGGCTTTCGGACAATTGCTATATCAGGCAAGCCGCGGACATCACGAAGTTTAACAAAGCGATCGAGCTCGCGAGCAAGATAGATGAGGTTAGGGAGCACATTGCTGCCAATCTCGATTCCAGCGACTATCTTAGGCGTAAGACCGCCACAGTGTGTTACCTCATTGATGTCTTGAAGCTGCGCGTCGGCGACGAGAAGAACAGGGATGAAGCGGATACTGTCGGCGCGACCACCCTGAGACCGGAGCACATCAAGATCAAAGCGGACGGATTCGTGATATTCGACTTCTTGGGGAAAGATGCTGTGAAATGGCATAAGGAGGTAAAGCTCCCCGAGAACGTGATCAACAACTTCGAAGATTTCATGAGCGAATCTAAATCGTCAATCTTCAGAGGCGTAAGGTCAAAGAACACATCCCTCTTCCTTGACGAGGTTATGCCCAGCTTGACGGCGAAGGTCTTCAGAACCTATCACGCCTCGAAGGTCGTTAAAGAGCTCTTGGCTAAGATCCCAGTTAAGACAGATGACGCGAAATATGTTAAGAAGAGGACAGCGACCTTAGCGAATCTTCAGGCTGCAATCGTATGTAACCACAAGAGGAAGCCGCCTAAGAACTGGGGAGAATCTCTTAGAAAGAAGAGGGAAAGAATGAAAAAACTCAGAGAAAAAAAGACGAAGAGGGCGAGAGAAGCCGCCAAGGCTCTAAGCCTCAGGATAAAGGTGATGAGGATGGTGAGGGACTATAACCTCGGAACTTCTCTCAAGAGCTACATAGATCCCCGCATATACTACAGATGGGGCAAGGGCGTCGACTATGACTGGAAGCTCTACTATCCAAAAGCCCTGCAAAGGAAGTTCTCATGGGTGGAAACCTTGACTGAGAGTGGATACACGGCTCAAAAACAGTAATCTGTCTTTGCACCCCTTAACTGTTCGACATCAGAGAGCTGAAAGCTATAAATAAACTCACAAGACCTTTTGTAATCAACAAGATTTGAGGTTACCCATGGTGGGATAATGTACACAATCGATGTTATCTCAACGGTTCTTGGATCTCGTCCTGAGGAACTCGAATATCCCATATTCGGCCTTAGCCACTCCGAGCACGTAGTTGATGCATCCCTTAAGGGGTACCCACAGCTTGCCGCCGACCACCTTCTGAATGCGAAGATGCGAGGAAAACTCGTCGCCGTATTAGGCGACGTAATACGAAGGCTAAGCCTAGAGTTCTCCAAAAGCAAACCTTCATCTGGTGAAACCGCGGAGGAGCAGGCTAGAAAGGTGCGGATGCGTCAAAGGGCCTACGAGGCACTTATTGAGATTTCTCTTAACCTTGTTGGGATGGAGAGCCGCATAGTTGGCTTCTCCGAGAAAGAAGTGAACGAATCTCTAAGGCACATCGTCCGCGTGTTGGACTGTTGGGAAATCATGGAGAAGAATGAGGGAGCAGAAGTGTCGGTGGCAAAGGCTGTTGTGGATAGATTTCTGGTTGATATGGGGAAGGTCATGTATGGTGAGGGCATGGTTGCGAAGATGGGCGAAGAGATGCGTGAGGGGCTGGTTGATGGGAGGTGGGCCTCCAGCTTCATCGAATCAGCGAAGAACGTGATCCAGGATAATGTCTATTACAGGATGATTGAGAAAGGGTTCTGCAAGTTCGGCAACGATTATGCTCTCGGATTGAGGTGGCTAAGACACCTTGGCTTCGTTCAAGTCTCAACGAATCCAGTTTTGGCGGCCATCGCATACGATGACGATCCGGAACTCTGGGATGAGTTCAGAAAAGTCGCTGAGAACCATAACGAATGGATGGCCAAGCCAGAAGAGTTCGGCGACGAGATTGCCATGCAAGCCACCATGGTCGCATTGTGGCCTAATCTGCTAGTCTTCAGGCCGATCGCCCTCCTATCAAAGCTCCACGATGGGATGGTCAGCTACCAGTTGAATCCTAATGTTGCTGCGAGTTTCGAAGGCAGTATAGAAGACGCTTTGAAAATATACTCGGCAGCTGAAGAGTTCCTCCGAAGATACGATGCCTACCTCACTTGGGGCTACTCCAGCACTCTCGAGAGGGGGAGGCCGAACATAGTCTTCAAGGTTGCTGGCGGCTACCCAGCTGCGGCGGAGATAACTGCTACCCTCAACAGTCTCGGGATTGGGACTAACAATACGGTCACGTACACGGTAGCCCAAGAAGTTACGCTCATCATGGCTGCGATGAGAGGGATGGCTGAGGCTGTGAAGAGAGGAATCAGACCGACCCAGGTATATGAGACGAACATGGGTGGAAGGTTAGAGAGCCACCTGCGCGACTTGGAGGCTGAAAAGATGCTACTCGAAGC
>CAZBDB010000015.1:7508-9431 GCA_964490655.1 uncultured Candidatus Bathyarchaeia archaeon
ATTTCGGGTCGGTCGTCAAGACCATGAACCAGTTTAGCCTAGGTTACGAGGACTTTAAGAAACGTGCCGTAGAGTTCGTTAGAAAGATTTCTGAGAAGTGAGATGGATGAGGAGGTATCTTTACAAAGGAGAAGAGTTGAAAGAGGGCTACACATCCCTAGTGAGCGAGGAGAACGCTGAGCTCAAGCTCATTGAGTTTGGGCGGCTTTTCCTTCGTGAAGAGGGGGAAAGTTATAGGGGGGAGACAGTTGGCGTCGAGGCTGTCTTAACTGTATTCAGCGGGAATTGCAGCATAAACGTAGAAGGTGCAAGCAATCAGAGAGCGGCTTACCGTAAGGTTGGGGATAGAGCCGATGTCTTCAGTGGTAAACCGACGATGGTTTATCTCCCAAATAGGGTAAGGTATGAGGTTGTAGCCGAAACCCCAAACTTGGATTTAGGTATCTCTAAAGCCCCAAGTGAGATTGATTGGCCGCCGGTTCTCGTTAAGCCTGATGCCGTTATCGAGCGCTCAGTAGGAGTCGGGAACTGGCAAAGGAAGGTCTACACGGCTGTTGGTGACAACGTGAGGGCTCAGAGGCTGATAGTGGGGGAGACTTTTAACCCTCCTGGGAACTGGTCGAGCTCTCCTCCTCATAAACATGATACGAAGGGTGTGAACGAGTCGCCTTACGAGGAGGTTTACTTCTTCAAGATCAAGCCTAGCCAGGGCTTCGGACTGCAGAGGATCTATACTGCACCTGATGATGAGGATCCATTCGACTTAGTCTATGTGGTCGAGGACGGGGATACGGTTGTTATTCCAAGGGGGTATCATCCTGTTGTTGCTGCTCCAGGCTACGAGCTCTATTACCTCTGGATACTTGCAGGTGAGGAGAGAAGATACGGTGCTTGGTCGGACGATCCGAGACATAGCTGGATCAAAAACGCGAGCAAGTGAGAAATATTCTGTAATCTACTTGATCGCCCCTAGAACGAGCCCGAGAAGAGCCATCCTAACAACAACACCGTTCCACACCTGACCGAAGTACTTGGCGTGCGGTGTCATATCCACCTCGGGCGTTATCTCATCAATCCGTGGGAGAGGATGGAGAACGATCGAGTCTTCCTTTGCCCGCTTCAAAGTGTCGATCGTAATCATGTATGAACCCCTGACCTTTTCGTATTCCCCAAGGTCTGGGAACCTCTCCTTCTGTATCCGAGTGACATAGAGGACGTCTAGTTCCGGGATCGCCTCCTCCAGGTCTGTGTCATCAACAATCTCTATCTTGCCCTTTATCTCATCCAGAATCTCTCTTCGCATCCGGAGTAGGTCGGGTGACATGAGGTAAAGCCTAACGTCATAATTTGACAGTCCATAGGCCAGTGAGTGAACGGTTCGACCGTAGCGGAGATCGCCTAGAAAAGCCACGTTCAAACCATCGATTGTGCCCCTCTCTTTCCTGATAGTGTACAAGTCCAAGAGGGCTTGTGTCGGATGCTCTTCGGCTCCTGACCCAGCGTTCATGACAGGGATACCGGCGTACTCCGCAGCGAATCTAGCTGCACCCTCCAACGGATGGCGCAGAACTATAACGTCTGAATAGCTCTCAACAACCCGCATAGTGTCGGCTAGGGTTTCCCCTTTCGTTATCGAAGCTGCCTCTGGCTCTGCAAAACCTATGGTTCCCCCGCCGAGTTTGTACATCGCCGCCTCGAAACTCAGCCGCGTTCTAGTGCTAGGCTCGAAGAATAGCGTAGCCAAGATCTT
The DNA here is from genome assembly GCA_964490655.1 of uncultured Candidatus Bathyarchaeia archaeon. GTDB lineage: Archaea > Thermoproteota > Bathyarchaeia > Bathyarchaeales > WAQA01 > CAZBDB01. The sequence goes on from CAZBDB010000015.1 coordinate 9,259, forward strand.
TCCGCGGAGCATATCTGAGCCGCTCTTGGCTAGCGGCTCCATCGTCTCAGCTACTTCGAGCATGTAGTCGATCTCTTCGCGGGTGAAGTCTCTGATCGAGATTATATCCCTGTCAGTGAAGTTGAAAGCCTCAGTCATTTGGCGTCTTCACCAGTCTAAATGTAACGATCTGG
>CAZBDB010000015.1:9531-11341 GCA_964490655.1 uncultured Candidatus Bathyarchaeia archaeon
GAGATAACTAGGGAGTCTGTTAAACGCTCCGTCGAAACGAAGATTGGGGATCTTGGCTTCTGTTGCGAGCATAGGGTCTTCAACAACTCTTTGATCGTCCCGTATGGAGCCTCCGAGATGATCTCCACATGTATGAAGATGGGGATGCTTGAATGTGTGGTCACTGTCTGCGAGGGAGCTGGAACCGTCATAACTGATAACTCCGATCTTGTACAAGGGATGGGTGCCAGACTCACAGGGATCGTCAGAACCTCGCCCATTGCAGGTATCATCAAGCATATCAAGGAGAACGGAGGCTTCATCTTAGACGAGACTTCAGCCCTAATCGATCAGGCTGAAGGTGTGGCGAAGGCTGTTGAGCTTGGCTATCGAAGTGTTGCCGCAACGGTGGCCAGCTTCAAGTCTGATGCAATTGATGGAATTCGTGGGGTTCAGAAGGATAGAGGTATCGAAGTGGTCGTTTTCTCGATCTGTAACACCTGTGCGACCGAGGCTGATGTTGACCGAATATTGGCTGGCGCAGATATTGTCTGTGCTAGCGCATCAAGACTGATACGGGAGAGGGTGGGACCGAAGGCAAATATGCAGCTCGGAGTAGCCATCCCTCTCTTCGCACTAACTGAGTTTGGGAAAAAGCTGATACTTGGATACCTAACTGAGTTTGACGACAGTATCGTCGCATTTAGAACGAGGAAGCTACCCTATATTGTCGAGGGTAGAGGGCCGAGACTAAGGGAGTAAGTTCTCAACTTTCTGATGGATACTATGAGAGCGTCTTCTCCTCCAAATCCTCCGGCCTTCGTGACTGTAGGCAAACCTGCGAACCTGCCGCCGATCAACCTGCCCAGCGGAATCCCAGGCAAAACTTCCCCTTCTATCGTAATCCCGCGGGCACCTATGGAATTTATCACTTCGATGGCTGTATCTCCACCAACAAGCATCAGGCCGTCGATTTCTTGGTCGTCCAGCAATCTTCTGCAGGCCCTGCCCAGAAGGGACAGAATACTTCTGCCAGTTTCTGGCTCTTGCATCCCGAGCTCCGCGCCGAATCGCAAAGCTTGGAATAGATCCTCCCTAGATGCCGCTAACCTAAGTATGATGTCCTTTCCTCGAGAGAACGCCTCCCCAGCCTTGTCCACGAGTCTTCCTACTTCGGCGTCAAAGTCTTTGGCGCTTCTTAGAATGCGGATGAGATCTGGCTCAAGAACCTTCACATTCGTAGTTTTCTCTGCTGCTTGGATCTGATTAAGTGTGACGCTGTTCACGCTACCTGAGACTATGAGCAGTCTTCTCTTTCTGAGACTGGATGACAACCAGTAAGAGATTCCCTCCGCCAAACCTGCCGATCCGCAGGACAAAGCTCGTAGGTCTAGAGCAGCTTTGGCGATTTCCTTTAGGTCAGCTGGAGTCTCAGCGTCAACCACGACGACCTCGAATCCAGCCTGCTTTCTGTTCTCGATCTCCAGTTTAAGAGACTCAGACCCTTCCCTAACCTTAGGCAGATATATTTCCGCCACTTTTCTCTTGGTCTGTGGTCCAATCAGCGTGGCTATATGCGACTCCTTTACGGGATGGAGAGGGTCGCGGGCAAACTCGGTCTCTTCCATCGGAATCCCTTCGACTAGATGTTTCCCGTTTACAGTGGTACGCCCAGTCACTGGGAAGGCAGGCACCACGATGGCCGCCTCAGACCCAAGCTCATCCATGACCGCGTCCAATTCCGCTCCGATATTGCCCCTGAGTGTGGAGTCGATCTTCTTGTAGACAATCTCGACTCCAAACTTCTTCAAGGACCTTACGATATCCTTCA
>CAZBDB010000015.1:11441-14687 GCA_964490655.1 uncultured Candidatus Bathyarchaeia archaeon
TTCTTGTAGACAATCTCGACTCCAAACTTCTTCAAGGACCTTACGATATCCTTCATCTTGTTAACCGCAGCCTCGGATGTTTCGTTTCTGCTCTCAGCATCGATCACAACGACATCAAAGTTCTTGGCCTCCTTCAGAGATTGCATATCGGTTAGGACTATCGTGTTGAAGCCTTCCTTTTTGAATTGAACCGCCACGTCGCTTGCACCTGTGAAGTCGTCAGCAATGACGCCGAACGGAGCCATCTGTATATCCTCTGCCAAAGGTTACTTCGAATCTATTAGAGGGACTTAGCCTAAAAACCGTTTGTACATAGGAAAGGTTTGGGAACGTACACTAACGCGAAGCAGTATTCATGTAGGAATTGATATCTTAAGTGTCTGGTGCTGGTTTATGACTCTTGCATCGAACGTCACCAGCGTGAAATTCTCTTCTCTTTTCACCTCAGCATCGATTCTCTTGCCATCAATTGTGACCTTTCCCTCAGGCGTCTCAGCATCTATAGGAGGCAGCTCCAATCTACTCAGAACCAATCTGCCGTACTTGATCTGTATGCTGAATTCTGCTTCACTCCTTTTGATTTTCTGTGCGTATACTCCCCAACCTGAGGCAGTCGAGAAAAATGTGCGGAACCCATCTTGGGAGATTTTGGGTGAGAAACACAATCGCTCTTCCGCAGCGGAGTACCCAAACCCTGAGAGAGCTAGCAACAGCGCGTAGCTTGCCATCGACCGCGAATAATGGTGTCCGCACTCAAACTCATCCCATGGGTTCCGGCGGTCTCCCCTGTGGCGCCTCCGAGTTCCCATAACCACTGCCAATCCTTCCTCGATCATTCCCTCATAGATCATGTGAGCAGCTACTTGATACTCGATTCCACACCAAACCTCATCAGCGAAATAGAAAGCGTGTCCTGGACGTTCTCCTTTAGGCCATGTGCATACGATCAGGCCGGCTTCATCGTTGAGTGCGTAGATCCTGAAGAGAGACGGATGATCCCATAATGTCGGTTCCCAGTTATGTCTGAAAATTGACTCCAATGCCTTACCCACATTTTGGCAATTGTAGAGGTACCCCAGTCCGAGCATGTGGCTGTACCATTGGCCGATCAGTTGATCTGAGAGGCATCCCTTGCCAAATTGCCACTTCGGCCAATCCTTGAATTTGTCGTCTTTGCCATGCCTCAATGCTAGTTGACGATAGGGATCTGGCCAAGCCTCATGTGCGGCTGGGTTGACCTTCTGCTCGTAGTACTCACCGTTGAAGAGATGCTCATCTGACCGTTTTGATCCGTTTTGGAAGAGTTCCTGATATTCCTTTGCTTTATCATCTTCACCGAGGTGCCGGGCCATTTGTTGTGCTGCCAGAATGGCTCCTAGGTAGAGGCTTCCAGTCATTGTGTTTGGTCCGTAGAACTCTATGTCGTATGTGTTGTGCTGCATGCCTTCCATCACTCCGTCCTTGTCCGCGTCCCAATATTTCCAAGCAAATTCGAGCAGCTTCTTTGCTGTCGGCCACACCTTCCTAAGCCATTGATCGTCACCCTCTGTCAGCCATTGGCGATAGATCTGAAGGACTGTTCCCATCTGTCCATCAGCGGCTGGGTGAAATGTAGGCTTCGCTTTCGTTCCTAAGGGCAACGGCATCCGGAAGGTCATGAAGCCATCTTCCTCAACCGAGTTCGCAAGGTGAGCCTCCAGCAACGAACGTTGCAGGTTTGGGAACAGATAGGGTAAGGCTTGGGCGTAGTTCCAGACGTGGGTGCATGAGCCTTCACAGCAGCCGGATTCGTTGGAGCAGCCTTCGAAACCGTAGAATGTACCATCCCCAAGGCGGAGGCAAGTGTTTGTCCTCAGTGTCGAGAGTTGAGAACCTATGGCATCCAGAATGTGAATGGGCAGACTTGAAGAGAATAGCGTGTCATGGAACAGTTCAGTTTCTCGCCAGAGGCGATCGAGATTTGAAGCAACATAGATCGCGACATCCCATGCATCCTTCCATATGGTTGCGTAATAGTTTCTCCAAGTAGCACCAAGTTTACCGCTTTCCCTCGGCTTCCAATAATGCTCAAAAACTGGGAAATGCCAAGAGATCAGAAACGGGATCGTAATCTCCTGATTAGACTCTAGGCAGAAATTAGCCGCCACCGTTCCTGTGCCGGACTCACCGGTTTCGGGAGGAAACTCATCTGAAAGGGTTACGGTCTCCCAGAACTTTGCCATAGTTCGGTCTTCCTTCCAACGTGGCCAGACAGCAGTATCGGGCCAAGTTGTTGCAAGCACGACTGAACCGTACCGTGGAGAATCCTTATCGAATTTCGCTGTTGATAGATATAGTCCTTTGGCACCTAGAGATTCCCTGACCGTATTTATATCTCCCCCTTCTGGGTAACCGACGGAATTGGTCAAATTCCCGTAGAGTGTTGCTGAAATTTGTTCATCGCTGACATTCTTTAGATGATAGAAGAATATCGCAACCGGGATGCTTGAGTCCTTATCGTTCAACGGTATGAAGGGACTGAATGCTTCGAGAGTCACCTCTACGGGCACTTCAGGATCACTGAAAGAAACAGTGGCGATTGGGAAGTGGCCTTTGAAGGATACTTCACGAAAACGGGGAAGTCCTTGACCTGTCTCTCTTGGTGATGAGTGGCCGTCACCGACAAAGGAACCTTCAACAGGACCTTGAAGAACCTTCACCATCGCGGGTTTGTTTGGAAGCCGTACCTTTAGGGTGAAGAAGGACCTAGGTATGACGAAGCCTTTCGCCGGCCTGTTCATGATCTCCCAGTCTCTGAGTTGACCCCATCCGCCGAGACTTATCGAGCCAGTTCCTATGCCGCCTAGAGGAAATGCTATCTCGCGTAGATGTCGTCCAGTGTAGGTTGGTTGCTCACCGCATTTGAAAAGCTCCTCTCTTGAATAAGGGATTCTTGACATATCAGCCACGCATGCACATTTGTTCGATTACGCTATAAATAGGTTCTATGCGGAAACGGCCAAGAGCGTCATGCGGGGCTTGTAGAAAGAGGCGCCAGCTAACGTTCGAATCTATAGAAGAGGAGTAAAGCAAGGCATAAATAGGAAGAGACTTTCTATATCACGACGCAGTTCGAAGGATAGTCTTCTTGTTTGATGAGAAAAGCCAAGAGTCTGGTAAGAAGCCTCGCTGATAACGCGATAGTGGTAGGGGTCTTCAGCTTTTCTTGGTTGTTGTTCAGATCGGGAACTAAGCCTTCACGGATTG
>CAZBDB010000016.1:0-14206 GCA_964490655.1 uncultured Candidatus Bathyarchaeia archaeon
CAAGGCGTCGGCCTTCGGAGCCGAAGATCGAGGGTTCAAATCCCTCCGGGTCCGCCATGTTTCTGCCTGCCGCATTCACGGGAGATGAATGCCAACAACTCTCAATAGCCTTTCGACGGAAAAGATGATGAGGAACGAGGGCCGATCGGGCTTGAATTCAGAAAACTTTATATCTAAACGAGAATACACTAAAGGAAATTCGCTGAAACCGCGCTAGTTGCGCCCTCCCAAGAAAAGTCACTCTCCGACTTCCACCCTTGGAAGGCAGCAATTTGCGCGGCAGTAAAGTTTCTTCATCTAAGGTTCTTAAGAGATTTTCTATAGCGAAAAGAACAGTGAAGTATACTTGTGGAGTTTATCTGCGAAGCATCGCTTGTCTGGAGGGACGATTTTTTCCCCCCGAGCGAGTGCAGAAGACCTTGGCTAGCTGGCCTTCAGCCGAAGAATTTTGGACGTCTCGAGAGTTTCCTAGAAAGAGTCAAAGGCTTGAACGGTTTGCCCCTGGTCTCAGACTTTATCTCCGTGGTCAACTCTTCAAGTTTCATGTTTCTGAGTTTCCCTGGTTTACCTACCTTTCCAAGTCTTCTATCCCTGACGGTTAGGATGCCTGATTTGACCTCCTTCTCCCCTACCACAACGGTGTAGGGTATCCACTCCCTCTCTGACTCCCTCACCTTCCTCTGCATGGTCAAAGGTCTATCATCCCAGTCCACTCTGATACGATAGCCCTCAATCTCACCAGCAACCTTCTCAGCATAATCATAGAAGCTTTCCGAGACGGGTATAACCCTTACCTGGGTCGGCGAGAGCCAAATGGGCAACATGGGCGGTCTACCTGCCTTCTGTTCCATGTAGGCTTTCTCGAGCAAAGCGTAGACAATCCTCTCGATGGCGCCGCTTGGAGAGCAGTGGAGAATGAGTGGATACTGCTTCTCGCCCTTCTCGTCAGTGTAGGTTATGCCGTATCTCTCAGCGTTCTCAGTATCGATCTGATCGGTCGACAGTGCCGAAGCCTTGTCCAAGTTGTCGACGAAGTTGAACTCCCACTTCAAGGCGAAGTAGAAGAATCTCTCATCCCACATCTCAATTAGGGCAGGCTTGCCGAAAGATCGCACCATAGAGAATATGAAATCCCTATTCTGCTCGTAGAAGTCCTTGGTGAACCTTATAGCCAATTCGTAATCTTCTTTCGCTAAGCCCAAATCTTCAAGGACATCGATGCAGAGCCTGAATCTCTTGATGAACTCTTCCTTAGCTTGTTCCAGATCAGAGCACATAGCGTGGCAGTCAGGCATCGTGAAAGTCCTGAGCCTTCTTAGCCCAACCAGCTCCCCGCTCTTCTCCCTCCTGAAGCTATACTTCGTCAACTCGTAGATCTTCAGCGGGAGCTGCCGATATGATATCTGGGAGTCATGGACCATGAGGAACTGCCCGAAGCATGCGCTGAACCTCAGGAACAGCTCTCTATCCTCAGACTTCATCGTGTACTGCCGAGCAGGGAAACGGTGAAGATAGTCTGACAGGCTTGGATGCTGAAGATCGTACATAATCGGGGTCTCAACCTCCATCGCCCCATACTCGACTGCCTTCTCAGTGACAAACTCCTCGATCAAGGACTTGACCAGTCTGCCCTTGGGATACCATCTGAAGTTACCGGGGTCGCTCGCAGGCTCATAATCGACCAGCTCTAATCTCCTCATCAACCTTGTATGAGGCGGAACTTGGTGGACAGCCCTAACCTTGGATATCTCGTAATTGGCGAGCTTCTCCAGTTTATTATGATCAACAAAGTTGTACTCTCCAACCGGCATTATCTTCCCATCTGGTTGAAGGATGAGCCAGTAAGACTTGATCTTCTCCTCGGCTTCCAGAGCCTTCGAGACCACTTCTCCCTCTTCGACTTCCTCACGAGAAATGATGCGAAGCTGCTCAGCTAAAGGGTGCCCCTTTATAGAGAGTGAGAACTGCTTGCACCAGCCAAAGGGTGCTCTATGAGTCTCGATGCCGGACTGCTTCGCATAGGACTCCATCCTTTCAAGGACCCTTAACGCTTCAGACGGAGGCGCTAGATCGGTGCTAAGATGTGCATAAGGATAGATGAGTATCCTATTTGCTGCTATCTTACTGAGGTACTCTTTAAGATGTTCTATGGCCTTGACAGCAATGTTCTCATCATCTCCCTCCTCGATGCACGTAAACAAGACAACAAGTTCCTCAAGCCGGTGCTTCTTCTCGTCGGATTCTTCAGCTATTGCGATCTCTTTCCTGACAGGCTTATACTCTATGAAGTCCGAATGCAGCTGCAGTATCCTCAACCTGTTCAATCCTCTTTCAGACGATTACACAGACTGACCTCTGTAACGCCACTTCTCCAACATCCGATCCTTCTTTACTGCCTTCTTATGTTCCTTATAGTGGGCTTTACAGAGGTATACGTGTCTCTCCTCCTTGACTTTCAGTCCTGAGGGGGTGACTCTATCCATCGATAGAGAGCGAACAGCACTCTCATCGCATCCGATTACGCTGCACTTCGCACCCTTGCCTATTCTTCCCATAGAAACCGCCGATCGTCGCTGTTGCTATGCCTTGCTTTAAGTATTCCTCGATGTTTTAAAGGATTTTGGTATAATTGAGGCTTGCTTGATCAAAGCCTCAGCGTCCTGACACTCTCGAGGGCCTTGGAAGCCCTCTCATAGACCTCCCCCTTCTCACCGAAGCGAGAGGGACCAAGGTCTTCAACAACGAATGACGCTGACGCAGATCCAACGCACCCACACCAAGTGGCTTCCCTGCCTTGAATGTACTCGGCTAGGAACGCACTGATGAAGGCGTCGCCAGCGCCAGTAGCATCTACAAAGGCCATCGGTTTACATGCTGGAATCTCGTAAGTCTTACCTTTGCAAGAGAGGATGGAACCTTCGCTCCCCTTGGTCACAATGACTATCTGGATGCCTTGCTCGTGAGTCTCTTCTAACGCTGAAGCGAGATCCGCGGTCCCGACAAATGATTCAAGCTCTTTCGTGGCGGACTTGAAGATGTCGATCTCCCTCAAAAGCTCACGGTTCCCTGTCTTTCCCAGACTAACATTTCCCTGCTCGTCGAAGATGCGAAGCAAGCCCTGAGGATCAAGTGAGAGTACATCGGTCAAACCTCGCATCTTGCCTATGGTCTCGGCTGGCAACTCATCTGCAATAGGTGCGGCATGTATAGCCCTTGATCTCAGAGAATCTGATATATCGTCCATCCTGATGGAGGGTGCTCGACTCTTCAGCTGGAGCATACGTCTTCCCTGCTCATATCTAAGGACGAAACGTGTAGTCGAGGCGCTTTCAACGACGCTCATTCCAGAGAGATCGACTCCACTTGCAGCCAACCATTCAACATACTCTGGGGGGAAGTCGGCGCCAACTTTAGATACTATCGATACTCTCGCGTCCAGCTTCCTTGCGGCAAGTGAACAGAAGGTTGGCGGGCCACCCAAGGTTTCTCGAGAATGCGTTATCTTAGGCGATATGACGTAGTCAATCGATAAGTGACCGACCGTCACTAGATCGAACATCCCGAAACACGATGCAAACTTAACCGATAAGAAAGGATATATCTTTGTGTGTCCATTATTGAGGAAACGAACTCTAGGTAGCATTGAGAGATGCCTCATAAGCGGAAGAGCAGGGGAAGATCGAAAGGTGGAAAGGGGAGGAGCTCGATGGTTCAGTGCAGCATGTGTGGTCAACTTGTGCCAAGCGACAAGGCTAAGAAGTTGACCCGTCGAATATCCGTCGTAGATCCAATCTTAGCCAGAGAGCTCCGCCAGAAGGGAACGTACGTCTCCACCCGGACACAGACGAAGTACTATTGTGTTTCATGTGCTGTTCACAGAGGAGTAGTCAAGGTCCGGTCGAAGGAAACAAGGAGAACGAGAAGACCGAGAAGAAGAAGGTAATTCCGGATAGATTCTTCACCATGCGTCAGAACTGTCAAGAAGTCAGAAGCAGTCCCAATATTCCTTCAAAACTCTCTTCAGTCGCGTCAGTAGTTTTATGACCGTCCCTCGATTCCTCCACGAATCGCTGGGAGGTTGATAGGGATCCTGAACATCAAGGACGTCTGAGCCTAAGATACCCTTTATGAGCGCGTACCAGCAGTAAGGCAAGACTCGGGGATTGTATCCGCTACCTAGTAGCAAGACAACTCTCCCATTGCAAACCTCATCCGATGTCTCATGTATTGTTCGTGCAAGCTCAAAGAACCCGTTAACCGTCAATCCGAGGCCCCCAAGAGAGTCCGCGAAGTGAGCGTCGCTCCCGCCGTTAGCTAATATGATCTCCGGCTTGAAATTCTCAGCCAAAGGCTTGAATATCTCTTCTAGCGCCAACAGATATGCTGCTTCCCCAGTTCTCGGCGGAAGCGGAACGTTTACGTTGTAGCCCTTCCCATCTCCATTCCCGATTTGCTCAATGAAGCCCGTTCCAGGAAAGATCGTCCTTGGATCTTGGTGGAGGGAAATGAACAGCGTGCTGGGGTCTGAGTAGAATATGTCACTCGTCCCGTTCCCGAAATGCACATCATAGTCCAAGACTAGTATCCGCTTCACCCCGAAAGTTTCACGCAGATTCTCCGCCAAGATCGCAACATCATTGAATATGCAGAATCCCCCGCCGTAGCCCTTACCAGCGTGATGGAAGCCCCCGCCAAGGTTCACAGCCCTGGCAGCCCTGCCTTCGTATATTGATGTGCCCGCCTTGATCGCTCCTCCTATTATGAACATTAATCCTTCGAGTATCTCAGTCGATACAGGGGTTTCTAGATCATAAGGCTCGTTAACCTCGGCTAAGCGGAAGACTAAGTCAATATAGTCCCTCGTATGCACCCTACTCAGGTCTTCCCAGGTGCCAATCTCAGGTTCTATGAAGGTCACATCCGAGGAATCATCCAACCCTTTCTCTCTCAGCAAGAGCCTAGACTCGCTGAATCGGCTGCCTCTGAATGGATGTCCAGCACCCAGATCATACTGACAAAACTTATCGTGGTAGATGATACCTGTCTTCAAACCCGTCTCCCTGCTTCAGTGTTCGGCCGTGCAGACTTATCTCTATGCACTCAAAACAGAACGCAGGGGCGGCGTAAAAACTTTGTTCAGAAGGATGGAGGAATCCTTGCCGACTGTGTCTACCGATTTTGAGGTCGCTTCTTGTGTGGAATGTGCCTATCCAGTGTTTCCCCTCTAGATGCCAAAACGGTTCTCTTTTCAGATGTGAGCTCGATTCAGATGTTGATTAAGACTCAGTCGCTTCCGTGGGCCCTTTCTCCGTTGCGCTGTCTTCGACAGACTCGGCCTCTGGAACTTTCCCTTCGCTCTCAAATGAAGCAGGGAATTCTGCGGTCGGTGCTTCGGCCTCGACAGAAGCCTCCAGCTCAGTTCGCTCCGCAGAGGTTACAGCCGCTAGTAAGCTTCCCATCTCGATCAACTCGTTCTTTGTTGCCTCAAGTCCAAGTATAATCGCTTGGCTTTGCCGGTTGTAGGACTCGCCGTCTATCTCCCCCGCAACGTGATGGATCTCTAAGTTTGCCAGAAACAGCTCGAGAGTGCCTATCTGTCTCTCGAGGCCGCCAGCCCTCGCCCTTATCTTCTCGACGAGCGATCTCTGCTGCGATTCTAGGTATGAAAGCCCCTCAGTGAGTTCCCGGCTTAGGGCTTCATAAGTTGACTGGGATATTGCGGCAGTCGCTAGAAGTTCATCGAGAGCCCGTTTCTTCCTCTTTACCAATCCCAGGTCTCTATTTACCATCTCGAAGGAATTCTTCCACAAGCTCAAACTGGACACCGAATTCGAATTCGACACGTTGAAAATAACCTTTGTTAATATGCATAAATATATCGAGAAATGATACCTCGTGTCTACGCATATGGGTTCCACTCCAACCTCTGTGTGGCTTACTTAAAGGCTTCTAATGACACGTATGTACACGAGTCGAAACTATGAATTGTGTATTTATCCGGGCAACATAGTTCAGATATGAAGATAATGTTTATATATGTTCATATTTGTATAGATACTGGCGAAACAATTGGATATATTGTATGCTGACAGGGATAGAGCCCTGTCACAGATACGCAGGAGACTCGTAAAGAACTTCATGGACATAATAATCCTATCTGAACTGAAAGAGACACCGCTCAGCGGATACGACGTGTTGACGTTGATATATAAGAGGTTTCACATACTGCTGGGTTCAGGAAGCGTCTACTCGCTTTTGTACTCTATGGAAAGAAAAGGCCTCATAAAGGGAGACTGGAACGAGAGGAGACGCCTTTACACACTCACCCAAAAGGGAGAAGAAGCCATCGAGGCGACCACCAACTCATACGATAGAATCGAAAGCTTCATAACAGATCTGCTTCCAAGGTGAACCTCTGCCTAGAAATTATCTCGCATCGACTTTTGAAGCTTACTCCCTAGCAGGATCGGAATCTTCGATCAACATTAAATTAATAAATAGGGAAGAGAATCATAAATGAACCATTAACAGAGGTTGTTTAGTATGGCAGAGACGGTGGCGGTTGAAGTCAAAGGTGTACGCAAAACTTACCACCTGAGAGGCGAAGACGTGCACGCCCTGAGAGGGGTAGATCTCAAGGTTCCTCACGGGGAGTATCTCTCAATTATGGGCCCCTCAGGCTCTGGAAAGACTACCCTCTTTAACATGATAGGGGGAATCGATACCCCCACAGAGGGGAATGTGCTGATAGACGGCGTTGACATCTCCGGCGTCCGACCGAGCCAGATGGCCTGGCTTAGATGCAGAAAGATCGGATACATCTTCCAAACTTTCAACCTGATACCCGTGTTGACAGCACGAGAGAATGTTGCCCTGCCGATGATCTTCCTAGGGGTTTCAAGGGAGGACAGAGATAATAAGGCGGAGGATCTCCTTAAAACAGTCGGCCTCGGCGATCGGGTTGACCACAGGCCTAACGAGTTGAGCGGTGGACAGCAGCAGCGTGTTGCGATCGCAAGAGCGCTAGCAAATGATCCGGCGATCATATTGGCAGATGAGCCGACTGGTAACCTTGATCTCAATACGGGATTCGCTATCGTCCAGCTCCTTTATCGTCTCAAGGTAGAACGAGGCACCACAATTATCTGTGCGACTCATGACCTGAAGATGATCGACATCAGCGACAGAGTTGTCTTCCTTAGAGATGGCGAGATAGAGAATATCGAACGGAGACGGGGCCTAGTACTAACAGCTGAAGAGTTTGAATCTATGTCATAGCAAGCGATTATGGAAGGGTGATTTGAATGTCAGAAACGAGTGAAACAATTCAATGCCCTTGCGGCACTGTAATAGACAACCCGGACAATTACAAGGTGTTGTATCTTAAACACGAGATGAAAGAGATCGACGTTCTCTGTCCAAACGACGCTTGCTATCTGAGAGAGCTTGGATACATCAGATTTAACTTGAAAAAGAAAAAGGCAGATTTCAGAGAAGCTTCCTTTTATCCCCCGTTTGTTACGTGGAACTCAGGAAGACTCGGCTTTGACAAAACCGAGAAGATGCTGAAGCAGCATCTCGGCGAGATCGTGAAGAAGATAGACTGGATAAAGATAGCTAGAGAGACAAAAGAGTAGCGCACCCAGGCTTCGAAGGATTAGGATCGCAGCACTGGTAAACATCGAGATCGTGTTTCCTTTGCCACTCTTGTTTTTGATCCGTCTGTGATAGGACTCTAGGGCTCTATCCATACTTCTCACTGTATAGGTCGCTAATCATCCCATTTCGCTCACATTTCACAGCGCAGACCATAAGGACATCAGCAACCACACTGCATGCATTTCCATATGTATACCTAGATAACAGAAATGCTATTATCCACAGAAGCCTGACCGATAGCAGGGTGATCGCTTGTCCAAGAAGTTCTCAAAGAAGTGGGAAGGGGGCAAAAGGAGAATACTCCCATCTATTCGAAAGCCAAAGCCCCTGAAGCCCCAGATCAATTATGCAGCTAATCGCGTAGAGCAACAGATCCACAGGATAAACAATTACACCAGCCGCTACGCAGAGCGAGACAGAAGTCTCTTTGAGAAGATTGTGCACGCACAAGAGAAGCATGAAAGCAGACGTGCGAAGATCCTTGCTGACGAGCTTGCCGAGGTAAGGAAGCAGAGAAACCTCTTGATGAATGCGAAATTGTCTCTGGACAACGTGGCGTTGAGGCTTAGGACAGTCTCCGAGTTTGGGAACTTTGTCTCAGCGGTAAGTCCAGTTGTAGGAACCTTACAGAACATAAAGAAAGGCATATCAGGGATCATGCCGGAGGTCGGTAACGAGCTCGGCGAAGTGGGAATGAGACTAAATGACCTCGTGATAGAGATGGGTCAGAGCACTGGCTCAGCGTTCGATTTTGAGGTGAGCAGTGAGGATGCACAGAAGATCATAGAGGAAGCCGCGATTGTAGCAGAGAACAGGATGAAGATGAAGCTGCCTGAACTTCCAACCGAAGAGTCAAGCCAAGGAGGACACCTGATAATCAGGAAGGACTACTCAGAGGACAACGAGTATAGCGAGTGAATCTGAGCGATCAGGCAGATAGGTACTTCGTAAGTCTTTCTTGATAGAGTGCGTCCTTTAGAAGATGGCTGTTGTCTATCCATTCATTGATCCCTATTGTGAACCTTGAATTCACGTAGTCAAGAGCCTCCTCCAGGTTGCTGAAATTCTTGCCTTGCCTTCTAAGGGCTTCTCGAACGCATTCTCTGTTTATCCATACTCCCAAGGGAGTGATGAATCCCGGATGGATCTCTCGCAATGCGATCACTCCGGCCTGCCTCCTTTGTGAGGCCAGAAACTCGGCTGTGGCCAATCTCACAGCGTAATAGCAGCCACCGATCGACGCATAGGTCGTCCTACCTTTGTATCCCTCCCAGTCTCCTCCCATGGCAATGCTTCTATTTGCAGGATTCCAAGCGGTTCTGGGATACCAAGCCTCAATCCACTCATAGCGCCATGCCGTCGGCAGCATCAGCACGACGAAACGATTCCCCAGGTAGCTGAACTCGTGGATGCTATACTGATTAACAGGATTGGCGCTCTTGATCTCGTCCTCGATAAGCCGACGGGATATGGTCGAGTCCACAGCTGTTATGCTCCACCTCGTAGGGACGACCCTGCGGTTCCTCTTGAGCCCGAATGCGCCGATGCTGAATGCTCTCTGGATCTTTGAGACCGGAACTTTCTCAGTATGAAGGTTCAGCAGTGCCTCCTCAGATTTCAAGTCTTCATCGTCGTATGCTTTCTCTATCCGGAAATCAGTCTTAATGTTGCTTAACTTGATGTCTCTTATGACAGCTGAGGGACCCATCGGCTGAACGTTATGGTCAATGAGGACTCTGCCTGAGGGTTTCTTCTTGAAAGTTATCTCCGCATCCACGTAGCTTCGAGAAAGGGCGAGCTCCAAGGTCTTTTGCATGAACCTCTCAGCCACATCCGGCTTCTTTACGTTCACCCTGAATTTGCCTCTGACCAATTTCGTCCTGAAGTCTACGATCTCGTCCACAGTCTTGCCTATCCACTCCTCTGGTGCATCCATTATGGAGGTATCTCCTACAATGGGTGGGGTGAGAGGGCCGGCGTAGACATATGGATAACCGATTCGACCAACGAATATTCCGGGGGGAGATGATCCGAACATATGCTCGGTGTCGACTAGCCTCCTAACACCTGCAAATGAGTGGAACTTGATTATTAGGGGGCATCTAGGTTTCCCGCAGAGCTGTCGGGCTCCCCTACAGACTAAGCATGGGCTTCCTTCACGGGCTTGGAGCTGTATACCTTCGTATTCTGGATTAAGATCACCGGCAACTTTCGCGTCATTCAGCAAATGCTCTATCCAAGGTAGTCTTCTCTTGACTTTCTTGATGAATTTCCTACGATGAAGCTTCTTCAACATCACTCAGCCATGTCGGCATTCCACTGAAAGTCTAGTTAGACTCCTATTATAAAGCTTAACTGCATAGTAATGCGCCTTAGAGGTACGTCTGATTCATAAGAAATATCTGTATCTCGACACTTACTGTTATTCGAAACGAGATGAACTCTTGGACAGAGGCTACGAGAATTTTCATCAGCCTCATATTCCTCATCTATTCCTCCTGGCATGACATGAAAAAGAGAGAGGTATCCAACAAGGTGTGGTTAATCTTTGCACCGATAGGTTTATGCCTTTCACTTCTCCACATTTCATCTACCGTAGATAGATCCTTCCCAATCTTGATGGCAGCTTCCGTCACGTTTACCACCGCTCTCTCTTTCTTGTTCTTCTACCTCGGGCTCTTTGGGGGAGCTGATGCCAAAGCCTTGATCTGTCTCTCAATCGCCATGCCTGTTCCTCCATCTTTTCCCAGATCTTATCTGGATCCGATTCTGCAAATCTTCCCGTTATCGGTGTTGGTTAATGCTGTCTTTGCCTCATCAACTCTCGTCTTTGGCATATTGATCTACAATGTTTCACAGTATCTCAAGGCTGGCGGAGGATTCTTCGAAGGATTAGAGGATGAGTCCTCTCTTAGAAAGCTCCTGCTCTTTCTCACCGGAATCAAAGTCAACCCAGAAAGGATCAAGGATGACTATCATTTTATTCCGTTGGAAACAATCTCTGAGGTCGACGGTAGTATCCTTCATCATCTAAGTCTTTTCCCTCAGATAGGCGATGGGAGACTTCAACAAATAGGATCCTTACGAGGTTTTTCGGGAAAGGTGCGGGACGGGGTCTGGGCAACTCCGTCGATCCCTTTCCTTGTTTTTGTGACGGTAGGCTTCTTTGTTGCCATGATTCTTGGCGATGTCCCAATATGGTTGTTGTTTAGCCTTTTGGACATAGCAAGCTGAAAGACTGGGGACTTGAGAACGATTTCCGTTGTCATGAATTGCTCTAAGTTCGTTTGCCGTCCGAAGTCTAATTGAAAACAAGATTGGGCATTCATTTTTCTTTTTCTTAAGACGGTTTCTTGCAGCTTTAAATCGTCTGTTCTCCATAAGGAAGCTTGGTTCCGGAGGTTATATCAATGTTCAAACGAAATAGATCTAAGGAAGACACCGAAAAAGAGGGAAAGGCTCCTCAGAATCCTGCGCAGGACGTAGGATTGGCAACCGAATTTGAGGAGTGGGAGAAAGGCTCCTCAGATTTTGATGATGAAGAATATCGCGGATACGAGCGCGGAGAAGAGCTGCTTGAAGATACGGACACGCTTCATGCTTTCAGACAGCTAAGGAACAAACTGGACGAATTTGAAAGGGCTAGGGAGGAACTGAGGGCTCACATTGAATCGACAGCGAAATTGCTTCCGGGGCTTAATGAAGAGAAGAAACATTTGGGGAAGAGTATTCATCAGAAACGAGAAAAGATTGTTGAGATAACGAATCTGATTCCGAACCTTGAGAAGAAGAAGGAGAATATGCAAAAGGATATCGTGCGAAAACAGGAGAAGAGGGACCGTTTAGAGAAGGAAATTCATGAGGGGCAGGAGAAGATTACGGAGATAACTAACATGATTCCGAACCTTGAGAGGAACAGGAAGAATCTTCAGGAGTACATGGAGCGGGACCAGAAAGAGATCACAAGGATTGACGAAGAGATCAATCTGATCTCCTTTGCCCAGAGATACAGAAGGAGATTGGTTAAGCCATAGCTGAATCTATCTCTAAGGCACGAGTCTATATTGGATCTATTTTCCGCATAGCTTGGATTCTTCTCCCTACATTAAGGAGAATTGCCAATACGCACGCAATATCTCAAGTAGGCATCTTCAGTTTTATGTTCCCTTGGCATATGAGGGCGCGGTGAATATCCGCCACATAATCTCAGCTACAAGGAGAACGCCAGCTCTGGTCAGAATATCTTATCCCATGCTTTGCCCATATGTTACATGTACCCTCAATCGAGACCATACAAGGCCCCTTAGGCGTCTGTGGAGTGCAGGCCCTCATGAACAACGGGCATTCGGGTGGCTTAACCTTCCCTATCATAACCAGATGGCATAGACAACCCGGTAGTAACTCCCTGACCTGTTTAACCTTCAAACTGTACTTTCTCTTGGCGTCGTGGTTGGAAAACTCTTCTTTCAGCGTTAGGGCGGAGAATGGTATTCTTCCTAAACCTCTCCAATATCCGCTGTTAACGTCGAAGGCTCTACTGAGAAGGAGTTGCGCCTTCACGTTCCCCTCGGGGCTGACAGACCGGATGTACTCGTTTTCCAGCCTGGAATTACCTTCCTTCACCTGTCTAAGCAGCATCAGTATGCCGAAGAGGACGTCTAAGGGCTCGAATCCAACGATCACAGTCGGCATCCTATAGGCCTGAGGAAAGATCTGATAGGGCTTCAACCCTATTATGGTTGATACATGGCCTGGCGCGATGAAGCCGTCGATGTGAAGGTCGCCTATGCCGAGCAGCATCTCCATCGCAGGAGGGATCAACCTATGCACAACGAGGAAGCTGAGATTTTTTGGAGATCCATTCAAGACCTCGATCGCCGTGGACGGAGCTGTAGTCTCAAAACCAATCGCGAAGAAGACAAACTCTTTACTCGCCTCTTTCTTCGCAATCTTCACAGCATCACTAACACCATAAACAACCCTAACATCCCCGCCTTGAGCCTTGGCATTCAGCAATGAAATCTCTGACCCGGGGACACGGATAGCATCGCCGAAGGACAGGACAGTTACTCCTTCTAATGCTAGAGACACTATATTGTCGATCTCAGCTGCGGGGGTGACACAGACGGGGCAGCCCGGTCCAGCGATCACATCGATGTTCTTGGGTAACAAGGATCGGATACCATAATGGGTTATGGTATACTCGTGAGTACCACATATGTGACAAATCCTAACAGTGTAAGATGGAGCTAATTCATTAATTCGTTCTGCGACTTTTTTTGTTAGTAATGGATCTCTAAATTTTGATCTCATAATTTCCATCGAGATCACGGTTCCTCTGTTTTCTTACTAACAATTTCTTGCATTATTCTTATTGTCATAATTTTTTCGGGGTGAATCATTTTCTTACCGATTGATTGGATCCACTTTGGCATCCCGCCAGCAAGCACCCTTATCTCATAAACAGCTTTTTTGAATATTGCAGGTCTCCCAGCAATCATTCTAGGAGATTCAGCTCTTCGAATAATGAGTGTTGGTTTGCTCGTTGGAATTCCGACTTTTCCCAGTGCCTGATGAAATCTGTAAAGAAGCGATAGATTTGTTTCTGCCTGTCTGAGGGAAGTGATCATTTCCTTATTGCGCAAATACACGTAACCATCTGCATCCCAAAGCCCCGCCAAAAAATCCCCGATAAAATCGGGAGATAGAAGTGTATCTAGAGTTCTTTGTCCAAATCCTTCTTCATCAGCACTGATTATTCGCGCGACCGTAGAACTGCTTATTCGGATATACCAAGCGTAAGCCTGCTCTCTGGCAACTTTATGTCCATCACGATCATGATAAGTTATTACAGCTTTCGTTCCAAATTTATTGGCAACTTTTTTGGCACGCTTGAATACCGGTTCCAGAAGGCTCCAATTTGTGTTACATATAACTATACGATAAGGGGTTCGTTTCCATGTTCGCTCAACCGAGCCGTCGCCTACACAAAACCCAATGATGTAACACAGGTCTTGATCAGGGTATGTGTACATGACGTACATATAGCTTGAGCCTACTAACTCGATGCCTTCTCTTTCCAATCGCCTGTGCTTTACAAGTTTGCCAGCATATGGAGGTCTAACTCTGGGTCTCATTTTGAGAAGCTTTCTATCTTCTAATTGGTGTAACCAGAGCCGAACCGTGGCGAGAGGCTTATCCAATTTCTCTGCCATCATCAATGTTGTCATGCCAAGCCCTTTAGGATGCGCCCCATACATGAACCTCAAAAATGCGTTAAATCCATCTTCCCCAATAGTTTCTATGGCTTTAGCTTTTGTTTTCGCCTCCTTGATGACTTGTGTCCACTGTGACAATTTGTTTACCTGCTGTTGCTCTTCCTTACTCGTTATCTCAAACTCCTCCAATCCATTACTAATGACACGCGCCAAAAAGGCGGAATTCGCTATCTGTTCCTCTCGAAGCCTGCTGATAGGAGGAGAGGTGATCTTGATTTGTCAAGTTTGATATTGCAAGTCACTAGTACTGTCCGAAAGCTTAATGGAGG
>CAZBDB010000017.1:0-13889 GCA_964490655.1 uncultured Candidatus Bathyarchaeia archaeon
TTCAACCATCAATTTGCGAATGATCTCTACTCCCAAATTCAATACCCCTATCCCCCCTCTCTTGGACGATGGTTCTATGGATGATTTCAACTCGTAAAAACAATACCCCTCTATCATCATTGGTAACGTCTGTGGTAACTAGTTTTGGTAACATTCTCCTACTTGCTCAGCTGTTCAGGGTATCTGTCTGTTTGGGCTTTGGCGCTACAAGAGCGATCACGGGTGTTTAGCCTGCTTCTATCATACGCAAGGATTCCTCATCTACTGATTGATTACTTCTGTGCTTTGAATAGTCGCCCCTCAAACAGCGAAAATACGTCTACTGGACACTCATCCCAATCATGTTCAGCACAAACAACTAAATCACAATCCCTGTAATTATGCTTCTTGATGTGTTTTCTGAAGCCGTTAGTCGATTCCTCAAACTCAACATTTAGCACCTCTTCAGTCTTTCGATTAACAAGAATAGCGTCTGGGAACTGCGTTGGAGGTCGGAAAACAAGATAAATGCACTTAAAGTCCTCAGGGGACAGGTTTCTCCCAAGCTCGAGTCCAAAAGTAAAGATCACCCAATCCTCATAGAGTCTATTTCGCTTCAAACGAAAAGCCTCTTCAGCTTCATTTAGCACCTTTCTATCCTTTCGCCACGCAAACCTTTTCAACTTTTTCCCTCATTCTTCACAGATTATTTGTGCTCATCCCAATTAATCAATTGCGCGCTCGCAGCATTCTGATGCAGTAGATCCATAGGTAGAAGATGATGATGCATGCCGATCCCTCGGTAGGGGAAAGAAAGCAAGCGCTGCATCGGGACTGGGAAGGTTATTCCGATACTGCAATAACATCCCTTAACGATACCTAAGCATCGAACACCCTTTCATTCCCGCATACATCAGAAATCCAGCTCATTAGAAGGCCTAAAGCAGAATTCTGCGATCATCTTACTGTTAACACATGTTGCCTATGTCTTCTCACTTACTGCAAATGCATGAAGAATTATGGAAAACATAGTCAAGAAGAACCCATAAGAGAACCTCGTATAGCCAACGTTTTCACCACTTTGAGATGTTACTAGTCCCCACAAAGGCAAGAAAGACACATAGTCTTCTTGGTTGATCGCACATAGCATTGAAGTTATGTAGTTGATGCCAACAAAATATGTGAAAAGAGTCATAATGCTCAAGACTAGAGCTGTCAAGACTACACGTTTCCTTTTGGAAATCATTGATATCAAGCCAAGTAAAACGGATAGAAAATATAGCAGTAGTGCGGAGATCAGAAATAGGTTCCCTAGACTGAAAATGTAGATAATTGCACCACTTAGCAGGAATGCTGGATGAAGCGGTATGAAAGATCCCGACTTGCCATATCCTAAGGTCCACAGATAGAGATATGCGGACATCTCAACATCGTCAGAGAAATGAAGACGACCTAGCACGTAATCTCCTATTTCAGAAATACCAGTACAATAGCCTATCTCCCACCATGGAAGTAGAGAAGTCCCCCAGAGTATTACGTTTGCAAGGAGCAGGAGAACAAGCTTAGAATTCAACTGTCACTCCCTCTAAGAAATGGCAGATTCCCATATTTAAATATCTGACCAGAAGTTCTCTCCTGATCCCAAACCAATTCGGTAGGTCTATATGCCCTCTGCGCGCTCCAGAGCCTGTACTCTTTTCCTTAGTTGCCTAAGTTTCGAAGGTCTTCCCAAACATAGTCACCAACGTGTGTCCTATCCATGGGATCCGAGAATAGCTCGGACTTTGCATGTCTACCTTAATGATGGAGTAAAACGGTAGGTAGTTTGTGACCTTGCGAAGCTGATGATGCAAGACCCAAAGGCCTGAAAGAGCAAATAGTGTGTGCTTCAGAGTTGCTGACTTTCAAGATTCTCTAATTGCTCGGTGCCTAAAAGCATTGTAGCCATCTTCCCACCAGAAGACTATATCATAGGAATTCCGCTTCTCAACTTCAAAAGGAAAAGCATATCCATCCAAAGCGTTCACCATGACACATTTGCTACGTAGATCGCCCAATACATCCAAATAGTCTTGGAAAGTGTCACATCTTTCCTCTTTTTCAGCTAGCTAGCTAAACCGCTAAAATGCAGACATCTGGGAGTTCTGGGCTTCACACATGACCCGACCTTTCGAGACTTAGACTACAAGGTAGAATATCCACGAGCGTTTCTATGCGAAACTACTTCACCCCGACCGGGATACAAGACCTAGAAGATAGGGTGCTGAAGTCCGCAGAAAAGGCCCTCTGCGAGACAGAAGCATTTAATTCAGATTCAACATTCATTCATGAAGGATCATGTCAAAACTGGGACTGGAAAACATTAGTCTACATCTTATGTTTTACCGGAAAGCATCCTTGCCATCCGAACTCAGTCTCGTGTTTAGCCCTCGTATATCAGGAAATCGCTCTTTGTTCCTAATCATTGATGAAAAGTTTCTTCGCTACCATCGTTGGGAAGAAGATATCGAACAGTTGCCAGATGAAAAGATAGTTGACGCAGGTCCAGTAATAGCCACTGTTAGATTAATCAAGAAAGCCTACAGAGACATACCCTTTCTTAAGCAGGTGGCCAAAACAATCTTCTATACTAAGAATATAGATCTGAGCAGAGATCAGTTTTTTGAGCTGGCGAGAACGATCGAGTGTTTGTCAACTGATGAAGCCATCTTTAAGAACGTTGTCGTAAGAGATCCCTAGCAGCCAAGAGAGGGATTCCATAGACTATCTCAACTTTCCAGAAGGTCTTCGCTTTTTAATCTTTTGGTGGAATAGTTCGTGGAATAGTTCCGCCTTCGTTATTATTTTCAGCGTGGTATGAGCATCTGGTTTTGTAACTGGAGGATGAAGAACTCGGTTTCTCCATTCTCTTATCAGATCTAGGTCTTTGTAGATGTCTTGCCCAAACTCCTCGACTATGACATCCTTCAGGTTGCAGAGCAGGTCATAAAATTCCATCTTCTTGAGATGTTTCTTCGGGTAAACTGAGTGAAGTATCTGAAGTAGACCCTCACAAGATATCCCCGCATCTTTGATTGGCTCCTCCAGTTCGAATCCCAACTCGTATTTCAATCTGGCTTTCCGCAACCGGTCACTTATATCTGACAGTTGCTCATCATGAACGGAATAGATCAGAATGGACCATTCTTCTTGAAGGTTTCCTAGGATCCTTTCCCTAAGAGTTTCCCAATTTGCATCAATTATCTTTCTCTTACCTTCGTCAGGAATGAACTTGGAAACGAATTCTCCGGTTGAAAGAACAATATCATGACCAACGATCTGCTTCATTCGTTCTTTGGTCTTCGCAAAGGTCTCTTTTGCCTTTCTTGACAAACGAGGATGAACAATGACGTAGTTAGAAGCAGATTCGTCAAATGACTTGAGTAAGTGTGTCGCCTCATCACCTTCTCCGGTGATTGAGTCTATATCCGAACGCAACAAAGTAACGAAAAGAATCCTTATTATTTCATTCTCTACGTTCTCAAAATACATCGTCCACTCATCTCTATACCCTTCCTCCTCGTGCTCAAAAAGAATCAGATTTTCGAGCCAATCCTGATCTGTGAATTTGGTGGTGTACAATCTCTCTGGAAAATCTCCAGTAGCCAATGCTTGTGCGCAGAATCCTGCTCTCGCCAAAATATAGGAGATGTATAGAGTAAGCATTCTGTCGTCTAGGCTTCGTATCGCCCTGAAAAGACTTTCTGCGTCGGCAATTGTCGCATGAACTGACAAGGAGTATAGGCTCAAGAGATCACCATAGACATGTAAGTTCCCGAGTCCTGAGTAGTCACCCAAAAGCTCAAATTGTTCACGAGATAATGGCATTCCACTCCCTCATCAAAAGGGTTGATTCCCTTGTGGTATTTTAAGCCTTCGCTAAGGATAGAAGTCTTGAAACCCTAGGCTAACCTCGATAATGCTATTTCCATCAAAGAGTTTCCATCTAAGTCCGCAATCGAATTCACGGATTCTGCGAGAGAATGATTGGGATGTGGTAGCTATAACGGTTCATCACTGAATCCCTAGATACCACTTGATGGCATCAAGGATATCTTCATCTCCTGTCGAAGCCTGCCGAAATGTGTCTATGATTATCTTGGTTAGGAGAACGATGCTCACACTTTGCCTTCTTCTTACATCGTCCATTTCATAAAGAGCCTCTTGGCATATCGTTTCTGTTTCCGAGAAAATAACGAGATCCGTTGGATGCTGGCGTGGGATTTGCATGAGATAGTTTAGCCATCGACGTTCTCTCCATGTGTTTCCGAACATGAAGAAATTCGCATCCAAAGAGAGAAGACAAACCGATCTGTCGCCGTTATGAGCACAGGAATAGTAATACGTTTTGCCCCATTTCGTATTGTCCACAGAATGTTGCGTCTCGAAACCCAATGTCTGCAATGGCGTCGCTATGCGGTTGAAGATATCATCTTTCACCTTCAGATCAGTTGGGATTTCTTCAGGCGATTCACCCTGTTGACCAGTTGCTGATGTCGTCTCGGTGAATTTGATCACGAACAAACTCGTAACAAAAGTCAGTGCAAGAACGATCAGTGCAATTGCGATCGCATTCTGAACTGGCATTTCGAAAAAAGATAGCAGTATCCCTAGGACCAGAATGGCAAGGATTCCCAGAGCAATAAGTTGAAAAGGTTTAGTTACATCCCTGGCGATCTTGAGTATATCCAGAATGTAATCTAAAGCGGACTCATCATTGGTCAATGACCTATCCCTGCTCGAATATCAATTGCTTTATTCCTGCAAGTTCATTAGCGTCATCTGTATGACGTGCATGTTCAATGGTATCCCAACTCACCTCAGATATGTTGATCCGGTTCTCCTCGCAGAAATTCCTTAAACTAGCAGACGCAGTCGTATTCACTAACACAAGATAGGGAGAGATTCTTCCCGGGGGCAGTCTTTCCTTATCTTGAAGGATTCTGTTGGCATAATTGATTGATTGAGCAACTTCAGCAGGATGGATCTTTTTCCTCTTGGAACTTTTCACTTCAATAACCAACAAAGTGTCATTCTTACTTGCTATAATATCTGGCGTGACTGGTAGCGAAGATCCTCCCAAAATTGTTGGATTGACTCGGACGTCAAACTCATCAGCCTTAAGTACTTTCGAAATTGCATCTATCGTGCTCTTATCAAAAGACATGGTTACACCGAATAGATATGCTCGTCTAACCTTATAGGCATTCTGATCTATTGATTCTGGCAGGTATCTGTTCTGAACTGAAGCCATCAGTCCTTAGCAGATCACTGCGAGGTCGAAGTGTTCATCATCAGTGACTACTGCTCCCCCTGCATGTACAAGAGCCGTCGCTGCGATCAAGGCGTCAGCTAGAGGGGTTCTCGGGGTGCTCAGGGCAATGGCTCCAGCAGCATGGGCTACCTCTTCAGTCACGGGGATGAACAATATGTTTGAAGCTTTGAAGGCCATGATCCTCATGTTCACAGCGTCCTAGCTAGCTCTCAGATCAAGACAAGGAGAACCTCGTATCATCTTGGCCCAAGATCTTTTAGCGCGCTAGAGCTAGCTAGCTGTTTGAACAGACGTGCACATGTGCAAAGACTAGTGCTCTATTCATATCTCAAAGCTTCAACAGGGCTCAGTCTTGAAGCTCTCCAAGCTGGGTAAGCACTTGAAAGCAAGGTAACAACGATGGACAAGGCGACTGCGATGCCTACATAAGTCGGGCTTATGACTGCGGTGAAAGAGCCCATTCCCATGGTTCCCCCCATCATTCCCATCCCTCCTCCTTGTTGCTGTCCCTGTCCCATCATCTCACCTCCTGGTCCGAATCCTCCCGCCAAGAGAGCGGACAGGACGTACGCCGTTACGACCCCCAAACCGACACCTATAATACTACCGAACAAGCCTAGAAGCAAACCTTGAGTTATGTATAGCATCAATACACCTCTGTCTTTCATTCCGAGAGCCTTTACGATGCCGATTTCTCTCACCCTTTCAAGGACAGATATCATCATAATGTTGAAGGTTCCCAAACCCGCCGCTATGAAAGACACGCTAGTGATCCCTACAAGAAGTAGGGTAACTTGTGACATTATGCTGGTAACTATCTGTGATATTTGTTTCACGGACATGATTTGGGCTCTCCCCCCGAAGACGTATCCGACAAGTTCAGCTACTTGGTCTACCTTCTCCGTAGTTTCAGCTTTGACAAGTATGAGTGTGTATCCGCCACTCCTCATGAGAGTCTTCACATATTCAATGGGCACGAAGACGGAACTTCCAGGCTGGATCATGAGCGCCGCCCCATAGTCATCTAGTACGCCGACAACCGTCAGAGTGATCGAGCTTCGCCCCGTCTGAAGCAAGATTGGCTGTCCAGCTTTGTATCTTAGCTCCCCCGCATCGTCTACTGCTATGTCATACCCCACCAAAGCTTGGGGGGCGGGCACATCATAATAGACGCTGCCATCCAGCAGTCTTAGTTCACCTATGAAGCTGACAAGGTCTAGCGAGGATATTCCCACAAAACTCACAGGATTTTCCAGACCTGCAACCTTCACATTCAAGCTCAACATTGGCGTCACACCGTATACGCCGTCGAGACTCTTCAACCTTACAACATCAGCTTCGGTGAACTGTGTTTCTCTGGCGATGACCATGATTGAATCAGGTCCCAGCGTCTCCAAGCTCTGAGATATTGACTGACCAACCCCTTCCACTTGTGCTGAGAGGGCTATGATGCTTGTCACGCCCACAGCGATCGCTAGAAAAGTGAGAATGCTTCTCAATCTACGCTCTCTCAGCTGCCGCATTGAGAGGATGAAAATGTCCGAGGCTCTCATCTTGTCTTACTCTCACTTCTTCCTCCATTTCCAAATGATTGCAGCAGCTACAGCCACGATCGCTACAGCAATGAATATCCCCAGTCCTGGAATACCTAGAAATGTGCCTATTCCTGGTCCCGTCGGAGACGAGGAACTTGAAGTTGATGGACCCAACACATCTATAGGTATCTCAAAGGTGACATTGTCGAGAGACCTCAAATTATCCATGTATCTCAGCGTTACCGGCAGTTTCATGCTTGTCCTTGTCGTGTTCCCCACTTGCAGGTTAACGGTGAAGGTCGTAGGAAGGTTGGTCTCTATGTTCCCAATGTACGTCGACTTCGGCCCGAAAGTACTCAACGGAAGACCCTCTAAGTCGGCAACAGCGTACGCTGCGTAGGCTGTGGATGTTCCTATGTTAGTTATCGTTACGGTTATTGAAAAGGGACTTCTAGAACGTGGTGTGGATGGTATAACTGCGAAGTCTGTCAGAGATATCTCGATTAAGCCTCTAAGAAGTACAGTTAACTGGTGGGTTTCACTCTGAGACAACCAGGCAGCTTCGTCAAAATACGTTGTCAATATAGTGATTGAGCCAGTCGGGGCGATTGTGGTGGATGGAATATAGACTTCAGTCTCGATCTTCATCTCTTCCCCCGCCTTTAGCCTGTCAATGTGCAGAATCATTGGGCCGAATATTTTCAGGATGTTATCAGGTGACAAAGTAAGGCTTATTTCCGAAAGGTCGTCATCACCAACATTCTGCAGTTCAAGGTAGACTTTGCTGCTCTTACCAATGCTCAGCTCTCTGGTATCCAGATCCAATGTTAAAGCGGATATGGGACTAGAAGGCTTCACAGGTACTTGGAGAGTCTCTGAAAACATGTACACTGTGTTTTTCGGACCCAGATAACTGAACTCAACAGTTAACGGTAGATTCATTCCTTTCATGCCTGTAGGCACATTGATAAGCATAGACACGGTGATGTTATCCCCAGTATCAAGGCTGCCGAGAAATTCGTCACCCACCAATTCTACTGACACACCACTTGAATAAGCACCTGTTATCTCAAGATTGTGCAAAGCAGCGTCCCCTTCGTTAGACACTTCGACCAAAAGCTCTTGTTTCCCTTCGTAGACACTATCATTCAGTGCTTTGATGCCTATGCTGGGTTTCCCTGTAACTTCAAACTTGATCTCAATTTCCTCTTTGGGAATCAAAAGCTTTGAGATGTAATACTCGAGTTCCAGATTAGCTTTGTAGTTACCTTTTTCCACATCATCAGTTATGAATACGGGAAATCCCAGCTGTATTAAGGAGCCAATTGATATAGGTCCGGCATATTGGACCCTGACTTTGCTGTCGCCTCCTACGGCTTCAAAGCCACTAGGTAGAGAGAGAACGGCTTTCAGGTTGCTGAAGATATAACTCTTTTCGTATCTTAGGACTACGGTGAGCGTTGCTACATCTCTGGGGGATACCTCTATCGGCTGGTCGGTTCCCCAGTAAGCCTCGATAAGCGTGAAATGGTCAGAATAATCGGATGAAGCAGGCGCAACGAGAAACACAGATACTGCAAGAATCAGAATCACAAGGAATGATCTAAGCTTCTTCATTTGGCGTTCACCTCCACACGGTCTAGCCTTCCATCCTTCAGCGTGACGATCCTATCGCAATATTTCGCAAGTTCTAGGTTGTGTGTCACCATAATGACCGAGACATCCTTCTCGCCAACGAGCTTTCTAAACGCATCCACAACTACTCTAGCGGATTCGCTGTCAATGTTTCCTGTCGGTTCATCCGCAAGTATCAGATTCGGATCGTTGACGAGCGCACGAGCTATTGCAACTCTCTGCTGTTCACCTCCGCTGAGCTCGGTAGGCTTCTTTGACGCCTTGTCTCCGAGCCCAAACATCTCAAGGAACTCCAAGGATTTCGCTCTACGAGTTTTCGAATCTATACCAGCTATGGCCATGGAAAGGCCCACGTTTTCTATTGCAGTCAAGTATGGTATGAGGTTGAAGAACTGGAATACGAAGCCGATCTTCCTGTTACGGTACTCTGCGAGCTCATCGCTACCGAGCTTAGAAAGATCGGAACCCTCCACTATTACCCTTCCGCTAGTCGGCTTGTCGAGGCCACCAACAATGTGTAACAATGTTGACTTGCCGGAACCTGACGGTCCGACGACTGCCACGAATTCGCCTCCTTGGAAAGTTACATCCAACCCGCGGAGAGCAGGATATTCAATCTCCCCAATCTTGTATGTCTTCCACAGATCTTCCGTAACCACTAGGTCATTCATGCACTTCCACCTACGGAATGTTGGTCTTTCTTAGTTTCTCCTCCAAAGCTATTCGGAGATTGTATTGAAGATAACGCGGTTACATAATCCTTTGCTTGTAACATTTGATCGTGCAAGCCACGAGAAGGCAGACCCTCTGTAACAATCAATTTATTCATATGTTCCAACCGCCGTCTGTCCACAATCAGACGTTCTCCTCTTTCTTCGTCAATTCTTTGCTAATAGTCTCGATCTTTTCTGCAGTGCTGTTCATGAGTTTAGCAATGTCATCTAAGGCTTGGTCTGAGAAATTCTCTTCAAGAGCTGTTCTAAGGTTGAGAAGAGATCTCATAAGCCTTCTGGCAGGCCCACGGATTTTGCCTAGTTCCTCGGGATGAGAACTGAGCCAGAACCCACTGAGCAATGGTGGTGCAAAGAACCCCAGTTTATCCATCAATTTCTCTCTGAGCTTCGATTGTTCCTCAAAGAACTTATTGCCTTTCTCGGTGAGTGCATAGCGTTTTATGACGTCCCTTTCTTCCCTCGGGATTTCTTCAGTGTAACTGTTTTCCTGAAGCCAGGCTAGAAGTGGGTAGATTGAGCCTGGACTTGGTTTCCACCTTCCACCGGTTTGCTCTTTGATCTCTTCCATTATTTCTGAGCCAGACATTGGTTTTTCTTTGAGAAGCCTGAGAACTTGGTATCGTAAGAATCCCTTTGGAACACTGGCAGTATGTCTTAGTAAATGTCTGAACGCAACTGACGATTCGCCGAACGTTATGTATCACCACTGATATCTTCGATGATATCAACCGTCATATAAAAACATTTTTCATAATTGAAGTGCACCAAAAGCGACATAAAGGATGGACAGACTGACGGGACCGCTGACGGCACATTTCTTAGTCCAGCAAGAATGTTGTTCGAACTGAAACGAATGTCTAACCCAAGGAGGAAGAGATAGTCATGCGCTAGATTCTGAGAAGGGAAAACAAAGCATCAAAACTAAAGGGACGGTAGTTATTTGTTCCCTAGAGGTATCTATTTCTTCTTTGAGAGCCACCACTCGAGGTATTCTCTGCGTGTCCTCTTGTGGCGTTGCTCTTCGGACTCGAAGCTCGGCCTTAGCTTCCGTCTCATCTCGATGAGATCTTGCTGCGTAAGCATCAGACCACAGCTCTTGCACACGTAGCGCCTCGTCCCTATTATGTAATGTAGATTCCCACCACACTCGGGGCAGAAGGCCATCCTGTTACCTTCTCCGATCTCTACCTAGATAAGAAGCAGAATGATAGAAATAGGTTTTGGTGATCCTACTCCACAATTTCGAGTGGTATACACGGCAAGGAACCGGATAGTAAGATGCTACCTATTGAAGCGCTCCCACGATATAGATGACTTCAAAGGCCTCGTAAATAGCTGAAACAGCGAGAACCAAAGCCACGAGTACGTAGATGTTTGCAGTTTTTTTGATTCCGGTGAGATAGGCCTTCGATCTTTTCTCTTCACCGATGCTCCTAGGCCGGATTATGCCCTTCCACTGAAGGAAGACTGCGAACATGGCTAGGATGTAGCCCTGTCCCTCTAAGATCAGGGTCAAGGAATGTGGGATCATAGCCCAAGCCAGTTCAGGAGAGGTAGGAGCTAGGACAAGACCCCACGCTATAGCCCTTATACATCCCAATGCAACTCCGCCGAAAGGTATGATCAAAGAGGGAAGCGTAATGTAAGCGAAGGAGCCTAAGACAAAATTGATCAAGAAGGTTAGCGCCGCGGCCAACGGAAAGTTGCCGCTGATATAGGCTTCAACAACCCAAGGAAAAACCTCTGGAAACTCCGCTCTCAACGACTCAAGAAGTTCTGCTTGAATCTCGGGGAAAGCGTACGTGTAAGCCATGGATGCCGCGACCAAGCCATAATAGAGAACATTCAGGAGAACATATTCACGCAGGTTCTGCCTAACCAGGCTTAATGCTTTCATCCTACTGACTGCTTCCTGAAGATGCGACTTCCTTAGCGCGCGCTACTTCGGTATTTGAGGGGAGCCGCCGATCTTCTCCTATTTTTCGTCTTATCCGACTTATGCTTCACCTAGATCCGCTGCTTCGCTGATCATGGCGACATCTTTGATGCTCAAAGATCTGTTTGTTACGTTCATGACTAGACGTTCCCTCCAGCCTCCGCATTCTTTGCATTCAAACTTCGGCGGCAGTATCCCCATGTGTCCCCATAAATCCCCGCTCATAGTTCGCACTTTACGAACCTTTGGACTTTTGCACTTCGGACAGATCTGTAGGTCGACAATCTTCCCTTCCTCTTCTAAGTCTACCAACACCTGGAGAAACTCAACGAGCCTTCTGCCCTTCTTTTCCTCTTCCCTGAGCGCACTGAGTTGCTTTGAACCCTTCTTTCTCTTCTTCTTTTCAGCTTTCTTCATCCAGAAGAGACTCCACAGTCTCTTGACAACAGTCTAAACTGTGATGAAGGCAATAGGTCTTTTGGTACACTACTTTACAATGACTTCTGACGAAGAGGCAGTGAAGATTGCAAACCATTAAAGGTAAGAGAGGAAGTTGCGTCAGGACTGTTGAATCAGCCACGAACAGCTTCTGCTGCGGGTTTCTTAGTCATGTTTATCGCTGGATAGACGCCGGATATTGACATCACGCCCAGCACAAGGAGAATTGACCCCGCGACTATCGGCAGTGAAGCTTGAGATATTGTGGCTTCCGGAATGAAGAAGGCAAATGTAACAACAAGACCCAGAGAGACTCCCACAGCACCACTAATTATGACCAGCATCAGAGACTGTGAGAATAGCATCTTTATCATGGTTCTCGGCTTCGCGCCTAAGGCTCTCATTATGCCTAAGTCTCTTCGTTGACTCATCAAGGCAAGAGCCATATACCCTAAGAGACAGAATACAGCATTAAGAAGGGAAGAGAGAGATAGAGGCAACGCAATCGACCAAGTGTAGTCGAGAAACCTGATATGACTGTCTAAGATCGTAGTCAAATCTAGAAACACCAGATCGGTTTCGTTGATCTTAGCCTCTATCCTACTCAAGGTTTCAGGGCGGCTACGTGAGTCTATTTGAAGGAGCAATAGATTATAACCATGTTCACCATGGAGGGAGGAGAGGGTTGAGATGGGCGCATAGATCACTTCGCCGTTGTTCATCGGATCAATGCAGACACCGGTTATGTTGAACTCCAAATCGGACATCTTGAAGATCTGCTCTAGAGCGTTGTCAAACGTCTTCAACGCGACCGAATTGCCGATGAGAGCACCATTTGGCTCTGTCTCTTCGAGTTTTCTACCAAGGATCAGCCAGTCGTTCACGACTTGATTCGGATTCACACCCATAGCGATAACTCTGCACGTACGGTGATCGCCGATCTCAATGTATCTGTCTTCACCTTCCGGATCTGGGACAACTGTAGGATACTCGTATATCATGGTTTCAAAGATCAAGCGAGGGTCGATCTTCATGATGCCATCGATTGACTCTAGGTCTGAGATGAGTGAATCGGGAATCGTATAGTCTTGGTCCAGGTAGTCAATTGACCTTGCCTCCTTCGGTTCGAAGAATCTTGACAACAGGTCTGCGTATTGCTCAGCCATCTCCGCTTCAGCGATCAGGAGAACATTTCTCCCGATAGCTCTTTCAATATAGTTTTGGGTGGTTTCCTTCGCAACGGTTCCTCCAGAGATCGACAATGTCATTAAGGTTATGATCATCGAGAGGCAGATTATCATCTGAACTGTCTGCGACCTCCTTCTTGCTAGGCTTCTTAGAGCAATCTTAACCGTCAGTCCAAGCCTTGATGGAATCCAGTGTCCTGATCTCCGAGTTGTTCCAAGAGTGAAGATTTGAGATAATGCATCTACTGGCTTTATCCGTATCGTTTTGATGATCTGCCAAATCCCGAGAATATGCGCAAGAGAAGCAAACACAATAAAGGTTAATATGATTGTCCAAGTGTTCAAGGGCTTCGGTTGAATGTAGAAGCCAATCGTGTTCATGAGCCAGACTGAGATAGAGTTAGCGATTACTCCAAAGATTGTTCCTAGAATGCAACCTGCAATAGTTATCAGAGATAGCTCAGTTGTGAAGAAGGCGAAGACCATGTCCGTGAGACATCCGACAGCCTTCATTATGCCTATATCCTGTATGCGCTCCGATGTCATGATCGAAACGAGGAAGGATGTTACCAGAATCCCTGCTAAGGAGTTCAGGATCACCACTGTGAGGGTGAATCTGGACAGAACTGCTGATAACCCCACGGTTAGTTTGCCGGTTGTTGCGGAGGAGAGCTCTGCGCCGAGATTCTCGCCGAAGAGGATGAAGAACGTAGTCATGGCAACGCAGATGGCTAGGTTCAGAGTAGTCGTAATGGTCTGACTCTTTCTCCGCATCAGATCCTTAATGGGAAAATCAAGAGCCATCTGAGACTATCCTTCCTTCCTCTAGATTCAGTACCCTCTCGGATAGGTCCATTATACGATCGTCGTGCGTTGCCACGATAACGGTCTTCTCACCTTTCAGCCCCTCAAGGATACGAATGATCTTGAGGCCTGTCTTCAGATCCAGATTGGCTGTAGGCTCATCGGCTAGGATGAGCGGAGGATTGTTCGCCAGAGCCCTTGCGAAGGCTGTTCTCTGTAGCTCCCCTCCGCTGAGCTGGGCTGGGAAGTGATCTGATCTGTGCGTCAAGCCTACGAGTTCAAGTAGTTCTGTGCAACGCTCCATGATCCGTTTTTCCTGCCAGCCTG
>CAZBDB010000018.1:0-13158 GCA_964490655.1 uncultured Candidatus Bathyarchaeia archaeon
TCTACGTGTAAGCTTTCATCTATCCTTCGGCACGTACGTGTTCTCAGGATTCAAGGTTGTGGCTTGGAACTAAGCGCCTTGCACTCTAATGCAGTGTGGGTCCCTATTGTGGAGGATGTTTCTAAGTTTTTCTTGGAACTCTGAAGTGGGAGTCTCTTCCAGCGCTGATGTATTCGCCTCTCAGCTCATCCCGGACAATAGAAGCTATCCTTGCGAAGTTATCTGATCCCAGATACTGGCGGGGTTTTACTATTATGTATTCGCCTGACTCCTCGAAATATAGCATGCCGGCTAGTTCTTGTGGGAAGACTCTTTGGATGTCATCGATGGTTTGTGAGACCGCTGGCGCTTCTCGCGTTCTTGGGGGGCCAGCTGGAGGGATCTCGGGTTTGACGGCGCCGATGGCACTTCTTAGGTCGGTTGAGATCTCTTTCATGTCTTCTGATAGGATCTTGAATATGTCTATGAGTTCATCGATTCTCTTTAGCAGATCGCCGACTTCCTCTTTCTCCGTGCTCATTGAATCATTCCTTCTATCATGTAATTCTTTTATCCTTCTCCCTCATTTGTCTTACTCTGGAGAAGCCTTTTCTCATTCGGTGAATTGATCGGTGATTGAAGTCGATGGTGCTCAGAAGAGCGGAAGTGGAACTATACTACGTCTATCCTTAGCGTTGGCTGGCATAGTCGGTGAGCCATTACACATATTCAACATACGGAAGAAGCGAGGGAGGCCGGGCCTTAGGCCGCAACACTTGGAGTCTGTATTGACAGCTGCGAGGATCTGTAATGCTAGGGTCGAGGGGGCTGGGGTCGGCTCTGAGGAGATTTTTTTCGAGCCGGGTGAGATAGAGGGAGGAGAGGTTGAGGCCGAGATTGGGACCGCTGGCAGCATCCCTATGCTGATAATGACTGTTCTGCCTCTCTGTGCTTATGCAAAGCGTGAAGTGAAGCTCCGGATCTCCAAGGGTGGAACGGATGTCAGCCATTCCCCGACCATAAACTACATGAAATATGTGCTTCTGCCTGTCCTGAATAAGATGGGATTGAATGCTCAGATCACTGTTAGGAAGTATGGATATTATCCGAGGGGGATGGGTGAGGTGTTGCTTGAGGTTCGGCCTTCGAAGAGGCTAGAACCATTAAGCTTGGAGAGCTTTGGAAGATTGACAGAGATAAACGGAGTCTCAGTGTGTACGTTCTTGGCGGATAGAAAGGTTGCGGAGAGACAAGCCAGAGCCGCACAGAGATATTTGGAAGGTCGAGGCTATAAGTCCAGTGTCCGTGTTGTGAATGATTTTTCTAATCCTGTTCAGAAGGGGAGTTCGATTGTGTTGTGGGTTCGGAGTGATTCTGGTGTGGTGTTGGGTGGGGATGCGATTGGTGAACTCCGTAAGCTCAGTGAGGTTGTTGGGAAGGAGGCAGCTAAGAACTTGGCGGTGGAGGTTGAGGGTGGGGGTACGGTTGATGTTCATTTGGGTGATATGTTGGTTCCTTATGTGGCTTTGGCTGGGGAGGGATCAGCCTATTTGACTCGTTTGATGAGTGGTCATCTTGAGAGTAATATTTGGCTTGTTGAGGAGATTTTGGGTGTGAAGATGGGTGTTTCCAAGATGGGAAAATGCTATCGAATAACTAGATGATCATTGTTTTATGGAGGATTTCTACTCCTAAAAACAATACCCCCTATACTATCAATGGTAACCTTTGTGGTAACTACTTTTGGTAACATTGTTCACGGAGTGATCACGAGGTGTTTAGCGTGTTTATACCGTGTGTATCGACTCCCGAACAGCTGTTACTCTGGAGCCTGCTTATTGGATAGGCTTGGAAATGAGCTCCTTCCCAGAAAAAAAGAATTTTCTTTGGGAGGTTCATGTGTTCTGTGTGGGCTTCGGTGAGCTTGGGGAAGCTGTGGGGAGTGTTGGGTTGGGGATGTATATAGGGATCTTGGACGATGAGATAGTGGGGATAACGATAACAGATTCCAGATCTAGAACACTAAAGAAAAAGATCCTGCTTATCTGATCTCAGTAGTTTTTTCTGGCATACTTTGTTTTTCTGGTTGGCTATATGCTATATGCTGCATGCTGTATGCACTCTCTAGGTCTATCAATAGCTTAGAGGGGTCCATACATTAGTACTGCAGTGAGATTCCCCAGAATCTTGAAGACGATCTTTTCATAGACCCCTCCCCACTGTTTTCCGTTAGCAAAGGGCCAGGGGGAGACGGAGTTATTTTTTTGGTTCTTAGGGATGCTGTCTTGAAACTCAAGATGGGAGTCTCAGTTGAAACTCAATGACGTGTTTTTTTGTGTTGCTTTCCGTAACATTTCTCTACTTTGCTTTGTCAATAGGGCAGTTGGTTTGTGTAGGTGGTTGAGTTGCTACTAGTGACGTGTCGCGTTTCGGATCTTCGGGGGAAATTGTATTTGCTCTTTAGATATTCCTTATATTCCTCTAGGTCATCATAAGGATATAGGAGGGCCATACACGGGTGGCTAGGAACGAGTGGTTTCAGGCCTGAGTTGCCTCCAGTTCCTCTAATGAGTTGACTGAAACGTTAATATTTGTCCTTCCCCTCCTGTAATGTGAAAAGAACAACCCTTATACTTAAAGTGGGAACCAGGCAATATCCCAGCCGCGACTGAAAAATCGAGAAGAAAAGAAAACTCAGCCAAATCGCATCCGTGGAAACGAACTTCGATTGAGCCATGGAGCAATCAGGAGGATTCGTGGTGTCACGAAAAACTACGTGGACATGTAACACTTGTGGACAAACTTTCATATCACCGTCTGAAATTCCAAGGGGAGGAATAGCCGTTCGCTTATGTCCTATATGTAGCTCTTCAGACATCATGCAAGCAGGCATGGAAGAGGCTCAAGAGACGACGGAAATGGTTGAAGACTTTCCTGTTCACGAAACCATCAAGGTGATTAAAGGTTTGACATTTTATAGGTCGACCAGATTCTGGAAAGCGGCTCTTCTTACCGAGAGCTTCGGAAAACGTCAAATTTCAGTCTATCTTTGGGTATCAAAGGACGGCCACTGGAAACGCAAACAGAAGTACACTGTGAAAAGCCGACGTGAATGGCTCCAAGACAGCAAAGCAATTACTGAACTCTTCAAGGATTTTTAATTATGTGAGACCTGGGAAAGAAGGCTATGTTTCTAACAACAACGTATGGTGACGTTTGCAAGCTTGGCTACTTGAAGTGGATTTCAACTATAGCAAGCGACTTCGACCCGCTGAGTAAGGATTACTTATCGTCTAGACTTGTGGGCTTAGCAGGGAAAGAAAGAACATGGTGGCACCTACATAAGAAGGAGACTGGGGGTTTCAGAGAGTTCAGAAGGATAGGAATAATCAATCCGAATGCTCCAGATCCCATTTCTACCGCCAAACGGCACTTGAACCTGGCGAGCGAGATTGGCATCACAACGTCCAAAGGAAACTTGGGAATTTTTGGACGGATTTATAAGAGAACGAAATCAGCTTCAGGGGCGACGGAATTTGTCAAGGATCCTGATCATTACAAAGGGAAACCACCTCTTACTCTCGATAGGCCTGAGCAGGTACTGTTCTTGAGTTTTCTGATAATGAGAGACGGATTGTCGGTCCAAGAGCTGATACGCTTAATCCCTGAAGAGGGCGAAATCCGAAAGAGTGATGTAGTCTACCGATTCAAGAGAGACTCCCTTCGAAAGATACTTAAGGCCTTGCTTAACGTCGAAAAAGATCCTCAAAGTAGAGACCGCATAAGAAGGCGCCTGTGGGAATCAGAGAATTATGGAAATAAGTCACGTATGTATCTATACAGGCACGGAGGAAGGCATCTCGCCCCACCAAGGATTGAATGGCTATGCGATTTGGGGCTACTCAAAGTAGAGAATGAAGGGGAAAGAAGTTCAATCATCAGCACATCTGGCACATTATTCAAGCAAGCTCGGAGGAAGTTTGACTCATACATGAACAAGTGGGGCCTCTCTTCTATTCATGAATTTGGATTCGATTCGATCTATATTCTTGGTGAGGTTTACCTTCATGCCGATAAGGACGCAACGGAATATGAGATAAAGGATGCAATGTTGAGGGCTTACGAGAAATTCGAGAAAGATAGCTACCTAATGGTTCATGAAGACCAATTGGCAGCTCTAACAGTGCTTCAGCTTGCTCTGTCTCGGAAGAGATGCAGAGTTTCATCCGTTAAGGAGGTTGCCAAAAGATTGCGGGAATCCTCTTGCCTTGCATATTCAGCCGACTTCTACGGAAGACCAACCTTTTGGAAAATCGATGTGGAGAAAGCGCGACTTCTCTAAGATAGGACATCACTTGTAATAGGCGGCAACTTGTTCGATGCGAGCGCAGAGCCAAGTGCGCTTGCCAAAATGTCCTGAATCGATCTGGGTGTGAAAGGGCGAGCCGATTTCTGTATGATCGCCAGAGCAGTGTCGATTGTCTTTTCTGTGAATGGATAATAATCCTTAGTGACCTTTTCCTTTGTTTTCTTCTGTGCGTCACCGACTGCTTTCTCAACATCAAAACCCGAAAGTCTAACACTGTCTGATGCCAAAAGTTCTTTTATGAATCGTTTACCTTGCTGTGGCGTGAATTCGGGTATTTCGAGAACGCCCTCTGGTGTGGTAACGTGAGGATCCTTGTAATATCTGTCTCGAACGGCCCCTGAGTATAGAATCGGTATTTCTTCTAGTGCCGTGGTCGTAGCAGCTATCACCAGAATAAGCCCACGTACCTCAAGCAATCTACGGAAAAACTCCACATACTCAGAGGCTTCACCAACTCCTCGCAGCTGCTCGGCCTCATCCAATGCGACAAAAAAGAATTTTTCAGGATTAAGCAGCTGATGAAGACGTAGTATGGACAACAAAGTCTTTGTAGCTCGGTCAGCGTCAGTGTTATCTGTGATGACCCCGAGATCTCTCACTTCGGCAGCACCCAGTTTAGCCCCCGCAAACCATCTCCAGATAGTGTTCTTCATCTCCACACCGGCTGTTCGGTACTTAAAGGTAATTGTCGCAAACTCTATATCATCAATGTATTCGTTGAGAAGGCGTATTCTCTCGTAATCGCTAGGAGCTTGCCTCCATTGGGCCATCTTCTCAGTCAACGCTTTCTCAACGATTTGCTCCATCAAGCTGAATATAAGGTCCTGCCCCAGGCTCCCCGTCATCTCCCTATATAGTCTAGTGAGCCGGCTACCTCTCGGCAACGGGGGACATTTGACGTAGCGAAAGTCTATTGAAAAGCCCTCTTTTTCGATCATGTCCTTAAAAAAGTAGAGCGTGTGAGTCTTTCCTGCACCGAGGGTTCCTAACATGGGATAACCTATGCGGGATTTTATGGGAAAAGCCCTTTTCTTAATAAGTTCAAGTCTTTCCTCGATGTTCTTCCTTCCGACGTATATGGAATACTGTGTCACTGGATCCAATGGAAATCTGACGGTTGGAATCAGGCCATAGTCTTCAAGAGCAACCATTCCTACAACTCCGACATTCATATATATTTGATGCTTTACTTAAATAAGCTTTACCAGCTTTTCCTACACAACGGCTTGAGATGGTACCAGAATACTCTCTTGAGCTTATCGATAAATGGCCTGTCGCGAACCAGA
The DNA here is from genome assembly GCA_964490655.1 of uncultured Candidatus Bathyarchaeia archaeon. Lineage (GTDB taxonomy): Archaea > Thermoproteota > Bathyarchaeia > Bathyarchaeales > WAQA01 > CAZBDB01. Next base: position 5,635 of record CAZBDB010000018.1, read on the forward strand.
ATTCCTAACTCTAGACTCCTTCCCCAAGCTTGTCTTGTTAGATTTGCAGAGCCGAAGATAGCGAAAGATGCTGTGTATCCATCCAGAATGTACAATTTGGCATGTAAATTGGGATTAGTACGAATTTTGGCCCCCGATTGCTTGAGCGATGTCAGCATTTCAGCATGCTCCTTCGATGTAGGCCACCTTGAAAGAACCTCGAACAAAGTGGCTGCTTTTGCTTTTCTTCTCAGGATTCTGCTCAGACTGGGCACTTCTGTAAACCACGGCGAACAAAGATATATTCCTATGATATCCTCAATGCTCATGCCTTCCAAAACCTGTTTTACCGTTTCGGGAACATTATACACTATCTTTAACCACAGTCTCTGTTCTGATGAACTAGGTGTGGGCAATTATCAACCACCATATTGAGTGTGCCTAATGTTTTTAAGTGAAAACTCATAATCCTAGAACGAAATGTTGTATAAACACCTTTCTAGTTTTGAGCTCAAAAACGCTTGGAAGAAGGCTGAGCACAAGTGGGTACACTCTCTGCATACGGCATGCTCAAGAATCGGGAGTTTTCCTCCGGTCTTAGCTCGCTACTTTATACTAATATACTCTCAGCCAAATGATGTAGTCCTAGACCCATTTTCAGGAAAGGGGACCGCTCCCTTGGAAGCATGTCTAGAGGGAAGGAAGGGCATTGGAAATGATTTGGCGCCCGAAGCCTTCGTTCTTACCCATGCAAAAGTGAGAGCGGTTGGTCTGGACAGAGTTTTGAACTATCTTCGCGATCTCAAGGAAAGGACCTCCCAGGTCCACGTTAATCTTGATAGTGTGAGCGATGATGTAAAGCTTTTCTATCATAGAGATACGCTTGACCAGTTGGCGAGAGTAAGAGAGATTCTAAGAAATGATTCTTCGGATGAAGCGATCTTCGTTAAAGCCCTTATCTTGGGGATTTTACATGGAAGTTCAAGTATGAGCTTGTCGCTTCCTTGCTCACATTCATTTTCGATGGCACCAAAATATGTGAGGTCATATGCTAGAAGGCACAATCTGATCGCCAAGAAGCGTAATGTTTTCACGTCTCTGGAAAACAAGGCAAGAAGAGTCTTGAAAGACGGGCTTCCTCAGACCAGAGGAGAAGCCTACCGAGAAGACGCTATATCGTTTCTAAGCTCTCTAGTGGAGAATTCCGTGGATCTTATAGTGACTTCACCACCTTACCTTAACGTACAGACCTACGCGTGGGACAATTGGTTGAGGCTTTGGTTTTTGGGCTGTGATCACAAGAGGATCAGAAAAAAGTTGCTTGAGACGAACAGAACGTCCATCTATTCGAATTATATGCGGGTTTGTCTCGGCAAAATGTACGAAGTGTTGAAAGACGACTCAGCTTGCTTTGTGGTGGTAGGAGATGTGAAAAAAGGAAAAAAAACAGTTGTACTTGCTGATTTGATTGCAGAGCAGGCTGAAGCCGTGGGATTTGAAGTTAACAGGATTATTGATGATGTTATTCCAAAAGGGAGAAAGTATCTAATGTACATCCAAGAGAAGAAAGGCATCAGTATGGATAGAATAGTTGAGCTGCATAAAGGAACGCCCAAAGCAAACGAAATAGAGATCTCATGGGAAGCTCGGGGCAGGACAACCCTGGATTCTTATCTGGACTAAAGTATCATCCCTGATTTCACGGCTTCTTTAATTATTCTTTCTTTGCTTGTCGTCAGGTCAAGACCTAGTATACGTAACAGGGTTTCTGTATTGATAGAGACGGCATCAATCCTAAAATGTTCAGCTAACATTCGAGCATCTCGTTCTATCCCATGCGGATTCACAATGATCCCGCGAGGTTGTCCTAGCCTCTCGTCTAAATCGTCTAGCTGAGCCTTAAAAAGTTGAACGGCTCCTCTGTCAGTTTTTCGTCCCATTCCCCGTTGACCTCTAGTTCTTACGTCGCAAACAACAGCTACTGGTTCCTTTTGCGCTACGACAGTTGGATAATAGATTATCCCAGAATCGCCACGAACCTTATGTCTACGGCCTTTAACACTATATGACACCCTGAAATCATGTGCTCTGAATATCTTCACTAGACATCTAACTAGCTGATCATGTAAAGACTCCCTTTCCATATCTGTCAATTGCTCAAAAGGCTTCTTAAGTTTATTCATAAGACTGGTTTCTCTCTTCCCTTCAAATATGCAAGCGCTCGGTAACTCCCTGGCAGCTTCATTCTTTATGTTGAGGTAAACGTTAGGGGTTGCGATGGACATATATAGCTGATAAGGATAGGTTATTCTCTGTTAGTTTTTCTCTTTTGACAGGGGCCTTGGGACTCGTTCCTTCATATGTTGTGGCTTGAAATCTGCAGATCTTCGTCCCGTCCAGTGAGTAGTAATCAGGCGTAAGCTTGTTGCCAATTTTTTTGTTTGCTCTTTCTAGTAGTACTTTCATATGGGCAATGCTGTAGCCAACGCCAACATTATGTCTACCAACAAAGCTCGGAGTATGATAAGGAATAACCACACCGTCAAAATCAACCTCCTCAAAACCCTATCAACATTACGGAGATAGACCTTGAAGGTCTTCCCACGCTCTCCAAAGTAAGGGATCGTCTTCAGTACATCTTTTCCCATCAGTTCTCCACCCTCAAGCCAACAACCAACACACAAACATAACCCCACATCACCATGAGCAATCTCATAACACACGTTCACAAATCACGAGCCAAAGCGATACCAAGTTCAATCTCTACTATCAGAGAGATCCTTCTTTCCCCTCAACGCTGCGGTCTGCCAAAGACAAAAAATACGGGGGGTATCGATTTTGTGGGTAGAAATCATCCACAAAATCATGATCCAAGAGAGAGGGGATAGGGGTATTGAATTTGACAGTAGGAATCATTCGCAAATTGATGGTTGGAGAGAGAACGAGACTCTAGAAAAACACTAGGGGGTATAGTTTTTACGAGTAAAATCGTTCCTAAAAACAGCGTACAAGAGAGTCATGCATGCTCTGGACAACGTTCCGGTGTAACATGTTTAACGTACCAAATATTTTAAGGCACCATCCAAGTAATATTATCCCGAAGAAACATCACGATAGTCAATTCCGTGTGCAGGAGAAGTGCAACTATCCTTTGAGGTATAAGACGTTCGGATGGAACGGTTTCACATTTGACGTTCCCCGTGACATGTACCTGTCGGTCGAGGGAGGCAATGCAATGTCCGGGTATATGAGACTTGAAGCCGAGAAACACTTTCTAGATGTCAAATGGGAAGGTCAAAGGCCGAAGAAGGTTAAGCCCCTAGAAGAAGTCATACTCTCTCTCATCAAGCAGCTGGAGAAGGACGGCGAAGCGAAGTTGACAGTTCAAGGGAAGAGGCCCACACACATCTTTGAACATGACGCTTTGTTGTACAACATAAATTCAGGGTTAGAAGAGCGTATGTACGTTTGGTACTGCGAGGAGAGCCTTCGAGTGATTATATTCCGCTTCGCGTTTATGTCCTTGGATAATGCCGCTCGAGCAATCATAAGACGAGTATTGTCGTCGTTTGAGTGTCACGGCGAGGAGATGAACTATTGGAGGATCCTCGAATCTAGTTTTAAGGCTCCCGCATCCTTCTTGCTGAGTGAGAGGAAGATGATGGTCGGCAGGACCTACCTCCTGCTCGTTGAGGAGGAGATAAAGCCTTTCCCTCCCGTTGAAAAACGGAGGGAGATCCTTTTCGAGTATTTCACGATGGCCAATGTGAGATTTGAGGAGGATTACAGGGACATTGAGAGATGGATGGAGAAGAACTATCTGAAAGGCTTGAAGAAACGATATCACCTCAAGTTCAAGTCTTCTGATAAGAGAGAACTTAACAATCATCCAGTGATCGTCCAGAAAGGTGCCGGAGGCAGGGGATTGCTAACTAGGATGGCATCTGTATATACTAATGCATCTTGGTACTGTGATGACTTGAATACGATCTACTCGGTGACTGTTTCAGAGCACATAACCAAACCGCTTCCGATGAAGCGTCAGATAGATGAGGAAGCATTCGAAGGCTTCGCTGAAGAGGTTATCTCGTCGATCAAATGTCACTAGGAGCCCGTCAGTCTAACCCTTAACTTTCTTGTCGGGCTTCTGCGGCCGGCCCTGCGGTTCCTCTTGTTTTCCTGCTGATGCAAGGTCGTCTTTTGCATCGCCAGTTAATCCCTTAAGCCGTTCCCGCAGTTCCTCCGGGATGAGGAAGCCTATCAGTCCACGTTTCGAAAGCTGCTCAAAATACAGCCGCAAAGTTATCTCCGCTTCCCTAGGTATCATTTTGTACTCCTTGTTTAACGCGCTCACAATCCCTTCGATCGTCGTGTCGCTGTCACAGAGCTCCCATACAAATGAACCTACCTTGTCCAGCTGAACCTTCTTCTCTTTGACATTCGGCTCAGGGAAGATCTTGGTCAACACTTTTGAGACTCCCTTCCTTTTGATTGCCTCTTGCTTTATGGGAATCCGCAGGACCGTGTTTCCTTCATCATTTTTGCTCCACTCTATCTCCGGATTCCGGACGAGCCTCACTTTAAGGAAATCGCTCCTAGGTATCCCTGGTCCCTTTGGTTTCTTTTTCCGCCTCAATATTCGGTTGAGTATTCCCGACATTATCTTTGAAATCCCCTAAGCATAAACAATCCTTTGAACATGTAGCTTAAACATTCGTTGTGATATATCTCCTTTCCCAACGATTTAGAGTTTTCGTTAAGTTCATACATCTCCTTTCAGAATATCCTGTGGCAAGTGACCGGTCGACTCGCCGCCCCCTTTTACTTGGTGCGAGTTCTGCCCTCATCCCAGTATTGGCGCGTTCGTAGGAACTGAATTTTAACCTTCAGCAGATCCATGTATAGTTCGTCTTCTTCTACGTGCATCTTGCCCAGAATTCTGGAGGCCGTTTCAGGTCCTACTCCTCTGACTTGGAGAGCTGCAGTAGCCAGCCTACCGTAGCTCAGTACGAGATCGGCTACACGCCGAGCGTATGCGAGTTCTTTTACTTCGTCCTTGCTCAGTTTTTCGCCTTTGAGTCTCCGTTTAGTTAAACTCTTGAGATTCTCTGCATCGTCGCCTCTTCTGAGAACTGTCAGCAGGCCTGACCCGCAACTCTCGCACACAGGCTTTTCTTGCAGGTTTCTCACTCGGGTTCCTGTCATCCAATCGGCGCATGATAAGCATAGCAGTCTGATCTTGCGTGACCTTATCGACCTTTTCATCCTTTCTATGTTGCTGAGGACGATGTGTCTGGGGGCCATGAGCTCTGGGATGTCGGAGTAGGTCGATAGTATGTGATAGGCGATGGGGGTTGGCTCGTCTGGTCTGAATGTTGTCTCGAGGCGTAATGAGCCGTCTTTGGTGAAGGCCATTATTTGTTTCGCGGAGTCTAGATCGATCTTTTCTTGCATGGCCTCGCGGAGGGTCTCTTCGTAGACTGGTGTTCCCTTGAAATGGACTGGGAGCTGACCGAGCCTCCTACCTCCCATTGTTCTGCCTCTGGGTAGGGCTCCGAATCTTTCTGCGACGAACTTCATCCTGTAAGCGAATGGGAACCGAGCCTGCAGATATTCAGTGAAGGCTTTGTCTACGTCGTCGTTGCTCAGTTTGAACAGAAGTTTTACTGCCCTTTCTAAATCTTGGCTCCTGATCCTTCTTGGAATCTCAATGAGGATGCGGTATCCATCGTTCCACCAGCCTGTTATCAGTTCATGATCTGAGAGGATGGCGTCGAAGATGCTTCCTAGAGTTTTGTTCACCACCTCGCCGAAGCATGAGTGTATGATCATGTATTTGTCGAATCCCTCGACTAGGATGAGTTTGTCTGTTGGGACGGGCGCACCTATTTTCAGCTGCTCTTCGATTTCTTCTACAGATTCAAGAAACTGAGATTTCTCAATCGATAACTCTTTCGCTAGATCCTCGGCTACCTCTTCTGGGCTCATCCTCTTCTTGAGCCTTTTGGCCATCTCACCTCTAAGTCGACCGACCTCTCTGGCTAGATTCGCTGAGACAGGAATCATCTCACCGTCCCATCCCGGTACAGCCGCCATCGTATCTTCCGATGGGACTACGAAGACTTCGCCGGTCTCGTCTTCTATTCCTACTATGCGCCAGACCCTTCCCTTGCAGATGAAGTTGAGGCCTATCCTAGCTCTTAGGGCCATGAACTCGTCGCCGAGTGTGCCTATCTTCCTGTCTGAGATTATGTCGATTATGGGATAGCGCCTCTCATCTGGGATCGTCGATAGGTTTTCGTAGTAGTACCGTCGGGTCCAGCGGGTCCTTCTCAAAAGGTCTCCTTCCATCCTGAGAAGATTTAGAGTGTGCATAAAATCTACGACATCTAGAAATTTAACCTTTGGAAGGTCTCTATAGGGGTATGCTCTACGAATAAGGTCTAACGATTCTTCCACAGTTGCATCGTCTAAGTCGATGAGTATCCCTGCTATTTGATGTGCCAATACATCTAGAGCTCCTGTGTGGATCGAGACCGGTTCCAGCTGGCTCTTGTAAGCCAGATTGGCCGCAGCAACCGCCTCTAACAGGTCGTCAGTGTAAGCTGTTATGACCACGCCTTTAGAGATCAGGTCAAGTCTGTGTCCGCTCCTGCCGACACGCTGGATGAGGCTGCAAACCTGACGTGGAGAAAGGTATTGTATGACGAGGTCCACTTGGCCTATGTCGATTCCGAGCTCTAGGGTGCTCGTGCAGACTAAAGCCTTCAGCTTATTGGCCTTGAATTCGTCCTCTGTGAAGGCTCGTTCCTCTCTGGATAGGGAGCCGTGATGAACCGCTATCTTGGACTTGAGCATGTTGAATCTGTGTCCGAGCATCTCGGCGTTCGTTCGACTGTTGACGAAGATCAGGGTTGAAGTGTTGGAGTTCACAAGGTCCACGATGCGTCCAATTCTGGCTGCTGCCTCAGGAGCTGTCTTAAGGTCTTCGGCCAAGTCGTAGTCTGCCTCTTTCACCTTCGGGTATTCTATTCTGTATCGGTATCCCTTGAACATCGGCACAACTACGATCTTCATCGGATGCTCTCCGCCGAACAGTCTAGCTACCTCCTTCGGGCTGCCGACAGTCGCAGACAAGCCAATCCTCTGAAACGAGGTATCTACAGCTTCGAGTAGCCTTTCAAGGCCAACTGACAGCTGGATTCCACGTTTGCTCTCCGCCAGCTCGTGCACTTCATCGATGACGACGAAACGGACCTGCTTGAGATGCTGCCTCATGAGTCTACCGGGCAATATAGCTTGCAATGTCTCAGGTGTCGTCACGAGCATATCAGGAGGCCTTTGGGCTTGTCGTCTCCTCACTTTAGCCTCGGTGTCACCATGCCTGACCTCAACGGAGAAACCCAAGCTTTCAGCCCAATATGAGAGGCGCTTAATCATATCCCTATTGAGAGCCCTGAGAGGAGTTATGTATAGAATTGATATGCCCGTTCGTTCGGGGATTTGGACAAGTTTGGAGAAGATCGGAAGGAGAACAGCCTCCGT
>CAZBDB010000019.1:0-12786 GCA_964490655.1 uncultured Candidatus Bathyarchaeia archaeon
GCTTGGCTGCGTCTCTTAGTGGGTTAGTGGCGACGTACATCCCAATATGCATTTGAGTAGGGACTTTCGTACGCTCGGATTGTTAGAGGCCCGTGTAATACCTCGACCCACAAGTCATGTCACGACATACTTCTAGTTTGAACTGGAATTGTTGAGGACTGGCCTATTGATGTCCTTAGTTTCAGCTGCCTGTTCGTATCCAGCCATCATGTTTCAGTTGTGCCTGGCTTCTGGAGTATGATCTTTGAGTCGACCACCTTTGCTTCTTTCTCGTAGACGATGACGGGGTTTAGGTCGATCTCTTTGATCTCTGGATAGTTCAATATTAGTTTTGAAGTACCTAGCAAGATCTCTACGATCTTATTGATATCTACTGCTGGCTGTCCTCGGTAACCCTTTAGAATCTGGTAGCCTTTCACTTCTGAAATCATTTCAAGGGCATCCCGCCTAGCAATAGGGCAGATTCTGAATGCCACATCTCTCAGTATCTCAACAAGGATTCCGCCTAGGCCGAACATTAAAGTAGGACCGAACTGGGGATCACGTATGCCGCCGACAACAACCTCAGTGGAAGGTGCAACCATTTCTTCAACTAAGATGCCGAAAATCTCAGCATCAGGCTTATATTCCTTGATGTTCGCCAAGATTTCTCTGTGGGCCTTCCGAACTTCGTTAGGGGTATTGATGTTGAGGACGACTCCTCCCGCGTCATTCTTGTGAACTATGTCAGGAGAGATTATCTTGAGCACCACAGGATATCCCAATTCGTCGGCAGATTTTACTGCCTCTTTTCTGTTTTTGGCTACTTTGAATCTTGTCACTGGGATGCCGTAATTCGCACATATTGTTTTAGCATAAGGCTCAAGCACATAGCTGCCCGATCTAAGGGATTCAGCGATGATATGTGAGACATCACGTTTCTGCACACGTTCACTTCCTTTTGCGGATGGTGACTATCTACTCGCGCGGAATTTCTTCAAAGTCCCTTGTTTTCTAAAGTTTTTCTTACGTTACCGTATCTGACAAGCGCATATGCGGCGGCAACAGTTCTTTCAGGAGCAGGATAAACAGGTATGCCTCCTCTCTCAATTCTCTGCGACTGTTTTGCAGTGTATGATCCTCCCGAAGAACCGCAGACAATCGGTTTCCCGAACTTCTTTGCTTCTATGACTACCTCCACGATCCCTTCGTCAAGCGGCGTGTCTTGGAAAACAAAGAAAGGCATTATCATGTTGACGTGTTTGTCTTTTGCCAAGATTTCGATTGCTCCTCTATAGTCTTTCGATGTGGCGCTGCCAGTGAGGTCGACGCTGGTATCGATAATGTATGGTGGAGGAAAGATCTCCTTCAACTTCTCGGAGCTTTCTCTTTCCAGAACTGCCAGTTGTAGTTCCCTTTCGACGAAAGCGTCCGCAGCCATGACGCATGGTCCAGCGCCATTTGTCACCATTGCTATTCCGTTACCGTCGGCAGGGGGTTGTAAAGCTAATGCCTTAGTCATGTCGAACAGCTCTTGAAAGTCTAGCGCCTCTATAAGACCGAACTGTTTGAAGGCTCCCCTCGAAATACCATATGATCCTGCAAGCGATCCGGTGTGAGACATCGCGGCTCTTGAACCCTGCTCTGTTCTACCCGCCTTGAGGATTACGATGGGCTTCTTGGATACGACCTTGCGAGCGACTTTCAAGAATTTTCTTCCGTCTCTGAACCCCTCAACGTAGAGAGCTATCACATGTGTTTGAGGGTCGTCTTTGAGGTAGTCAATTAGATCAGCCTCATCAACATCAGCACGGTTTCCGATACTCACAAATTTGCTTATCCCAACAGAAGCCGCCCACTCAAGCATAGCAACGCCGAAAGTTCCGCTCTGTGTAATGAACGCAATCGGACCTAATGGAGGACGGACCATCCTTTCGCGAGATTGAAAGAAGGTGTCAAGCCTAGTCTCTCCGTCGAAGACTCCTATGCAGTTTGGACCTATGACCCTGATTCCGTAACTTGTTGCGACTTGTACGACTTCGTCTTCGGTTTCTGCGTATTCTCCGCCGAGCTCCTTGAAGCCGCCCGAAACGATTACGACGTTCTTTACCCCTTTTCTGCCACATTCCTCCATCAGTCTAGGAATCATTGTAGAGCGGAGGGTGAAAACCGCTAGGTCTATCTTGTCTGGAACATCAAGTACGCTTGGGTAGCATTTCATCCCGAGTATTTCAGATCTTGTTGGATTTATCGGGTAAACTTTTCCTTCGTAGTCATACTGAGAAAGACTACGCAAAACCTCGAAGCCTATTCTTCCGGGAGTACTCGATGCCCCAACAACAGCGACGGATTCGGCTTTGAAGAACCCAGATAAATCCATAGAAAAATCACTGATTGGTGATCAACGGTCGGCGGCGATTTGGACGAATCTCACTTTTTGACTACGCTTTCCACAGTTTCTAAGAACTCTTCTTCCGTTAAAGCCCACTTCTTCTTGATCGCTCTCCCTTTAACCTTACCCAATATCGTTGCTATCTCTTCTTCGCTTGCCTTGATCCCTAGTTCGTCGAGCTTCCATCTAATGCTGTGGCGCCCGCTTTTCTTCCCCAAGTAGTATCTAAACTTGTTCCCAACAACTTCAGGCAGATAGGGCAAACCTCCATGCAGGAAGCCTTCCTCCATAAATCTCCGGCAGAACATAACAGGTATGCCCGCTTCGTAAGCAAAAGAGTTCAATCCGACAACCGGCTTATGTGGCGGCATCTCTACATCGGATGCCCTTTGAACAATCCCTGATAATTCGCTAAACTTCTCATATCTCAGTCCCAGATCAAGACCGTAAAGAAGCCTAAGAGCCATTGCCACTTCCTCAGTCGCCGAACCACCTGAACGTTCACCCAAGCCATTTACATTTGTGTGAACTACCCCAGCTCCGGCTGCAACGGCTGCTATGCTATTGGCTGTGCCTAATCCTAAATCGTTGTGACAGTGACATTCCACAGGGATATCTACCCAGCTCTTCACAAGTCTAATAAGGTGTGCAAATGCGATCGGTGATGCAACCCCGAATGTATCGACAACGGCTACTGCGTCAGGCTTGGCCTTTTCGTTTATTGTTGTTATGAGATGCTTGAGGAAGCTCACATCTGCTCTTGTTGTGTCATAGGGGAAAAATGTTACATGCAGACCCTGATCTTTCGCATATGAGATAGCATCTAATGCCATGTTGAGCAGCCTATCTCTCGTCCATAGAAATCCCTTCTCTATAAGTATGTCACTTGAGGGAAATTCTATCAAGACTCCCCAACAATCACATTTCAAAGCCAAGTCTATGTCGTCTCTCCGTGCTCTGCTGAACGCCGTTGTTTTGGCTTTGAGACCTAGATTGGAGATAGTCTTGACAGCGTCGAAGTCTTCATCAGAAGCGGCTGGCATACCGGCTTCGATGCGATGAATCCCTACCTCATCTAGGGCTTGTGCAATATTGACCTTATCCTCTTTGGTAAACACGATGCCTGGGAACTGTTCTCCGTCACGCAATGTGACGTCATAGAGCTTCACATCACTGGGCGCCTTTATCTGTTCTCGAACCTCTTTGGCGTAGTTGAAGTGACTCACAACCCAACTGTCACTCTTCCACGGACCTTCCATTTCAAATTGCTCCGACAAACTACTTCAGTTGGGAAGAGATAAAATGACTGCTGTATAAAAGACTTTTCTATGTAAATTGGGAGTAATCAAGACGCTAATCAATGGTTATACTGTTCAAGTCGCGGGAGACCCCGCAGAGAAATTCGAAGCAGATACCTCTTTCAGACCGGATAATCCTTTCATGTCAAAGATTTCATCATCTTTCCCTGTCGTTCACTAGTTTTTGCGCACTGCAGATGCTTATTAGAGACTAGCTGGTAATCCCGTGTATCCGAATCTGGAAGGGTAATATATGAAGAAGAAAGTTCGATATGAGGAACTGCTCCCGCACGAGATGGAGGAGATCATGAAGGATAAGCCGATCGCATACCTTCCCTTTGGAACTTTAGAGTGGCATGGCTTACACCTTGCGCTAGGAAACGACGCCGTCAAAGCTTGTGAGCTCTGTCTCCTCATGGCTGAGAAGGCTGGAGGCGTGGTCGTCCCGGCGACTTACTGGGCTATCGGTGGTATGCCGCATCCCTGGACGACAAGGCTCGACGCTCAGTTGATAGAGAGGCTATTCTACGCGATTTTTGAGCAGATGGCTCACGTATGATTCAAGGTCGTAGTGGCAATAACGGGACACTACGGGATAGAACAGTTCTACACTCTGAAAAGAGCGGCCCGTGAGTTCATGTATAAGAGCAACTTGATGGTCGCGCCTATGCCTGAGTATGAGGTTGCCTTTGAGAAGGGCTACCGTGGAGACCATGCAGCCAAGTGGGAGACCTCGATCCTTTGGGCACTCCGGCCTGAACTTGTAGATATGAGCAGACTTAGCAAGAACCTTGAGGGACCCTTGGAAGGAGTAGGCGGTGATGATCCAAGGGCACACGCTTCAAAAGAACTCGGGGAAGGAGTTGTCAGTCACATAGTGAATCGGCTCTCCAAGTTGGCTCTCCGAATGTTGAGGGAGACGAGTCCACTGGATAGGGCGAGATACATAAGGGCCCTCAACATTCAAGTTCAGATCCTGGAACGGGTCATGAAGAGTCCAGGGGAGAACAAGTGGGCAATGATGAGAACCGAAGCTTATGAAGGGTTCGTTAACGCCCTTTGGAGAGGAGACTACGTCGATGCTATAAAAGAGGGAGAGGCCATCCTTTCAAGAATCAACAGATGAATCTCCATTTTGTCTTATGACACAGTTATTCAAAGCGGATATCTGCCGTATTTTCTGGCCTCGTCAACCATTGTGTAGACGTTCTCAACTTTACAGTTGGCGTGTATAGAGTTGCTGGACGCGAGGACGTAGCCTCCGTCCTTCCCTGCGGCGTTGATACACCTTCTCACGTCTCTCCTGACATCCTCCTCTGAACCGAAGGGAAGAACATACCGGCAGTCGACATTCCCCAAGATGCACAACTTGTCGCCGTATCTCTGCTTCACATCCGGCAGATCCATCGTTCCAGGCTCAATAGGATGGATGCCACTTATCCCGGCCTCGATCATATCGTCGAGAATGGGATAGATGTTCCCATCCGAATGCTTCAACACTGGGACTCCTTTGGCCCTAGCATAGTTTACAAGTCTACGGATGTTAGGTAGTTCGAATTCCCTGAACTGCCCCATGCTCATGAAGGGCGAACGGCAATCCGCGTAATCATCCGTCACAAAGACAACTTCGACTCCTCCCTCGATCAGCTGCTTCGCCATGCCTAGACAAGACTTTGCAACCTTTTCCATGAATCTATGAGCGAGTTCAGGCCGTCGGTACATGTCTATCAGGAGCTTGTCTATCCCTCCCCTAGCCTGAAAGGCCATATGCCATCCGCTGTGCGCTTGGCCCATTATGACCGCGTCCTTATCCTTAAGGGATTTGACCACCCTCTCGACAAGTTCGAACCTTCCTTCTTCTTCAGGATCCGGCGCGGTGTAGTTCTCCATATCCTCTTCGGTCTGGACAGTCCCTCTGACCCACCAAGTCGTCTTGGTCTCTTCTCTGTACTCCATTATCCTACCCCACTCGTCGATGAATGCTCCTCCTGAAAGAATCTTAGGCCGGTATCTCTTGCTCGCCAGCGTGTAATCGCTGACGGCCGGCACTGCATCGAAGCCCAGCTTCAGACAGGCCTCTAAGAGCGCGAATCGGTTCCTGATCGACGCTTCCCAATCTGCTCCACCCATGAGCGTGAGGGCGGAACCTCCAATCTTCTGACCTAATATCGCTTCTACTATAGGCGAATCGAGTCCCAGGTCAGTTATGGGAACTATATCCGGTTCACCAAGATCGACAGCCGTCAGAAAGCGCTCCCTATGCGACATAACCATGCCTTTTCCCTCTTAAGGAACCAATCATAGTATGGGTTGACATATTAAAAATGCCCTTCCGTTCCTTGGGGAGAATGCGAGTTTACGACTGTAGGAGACCCAGATCTTTGATTATTGAGACTATCTTTTCGACGATGGCTTCAGGTGGAGTCTTTAGATCATTGCAATAGACATCCTTAAGCAGTTCCTTGTTCCTGTAGTATTGTATCAGAGGCGCGGTCTCTCTCCGGTAGACGTTTAGCCGTTCCTGTATAACCTCCGGTCGGTCGTCATCCCGAGTGTACAGCTCCCCGCCGCATTCATCGCATATAGAGTCCCTCTTAGGCTTTAGTGTCAACCTATTGAATATAGCCCCACACCTCCGGCAGACAAGCCGGTTAGACAATCGTTGGATGATGATCTCGTCCGGAACGTTAAGGTTTATCACAAGGCCAATCTCAGCGATCTTACCGAGCGCCTCCGCCTGAGGCATCGTTCTCGGAAACCCGTCCAGGATAAAACCCTTGGTGCAGTCGGGTGCCTTCAATCTGGCCTGAAGCATATCGATGATAACCTCATCCGGAACAAGTTCACCCCTGTCGCTGTAGTATTTGATCTGTTTCCCCAGCTCTGTTCCGGCCTTGATCTCTTCACGAACAATGTCACCGGTAGATATGTGCGGGACCCCTAGTCTGATGTTGAGTCTGGAGGCGTACGTTCCTTTTCCAGATCCAGGTGGACCCAAAAGACCCAAATGCATGCGTTCACCAATAGATTTGCTTGATTATGTAGAGACTTAACCTCTTTCGATAAAAACGTTTAGCTAGCTAAATGATCAAAGATTCAGTAATCGAAGCCATTCGGAACCTTTGCCACCTTGAAGATAGAGACAAGGCTATAAGATATTTTCACTTTTTTCTATACCAGATTCCTGGATGTCAAAATATGAAATTGAGCAAGATCGAATAGCGTGCGCCAGATGGGAGTTACGGCCTCTTTAGGACGCTGTTTTTAGGAAAGATTTCACTCGTAAAAACTATACCCCCCTAGTATATTCTTCCAGAGTTACCTTCTCTCTTCAACCATCAATTTGTGGTTGATTTCATCTGTCAAATTCAATACCCCTATCCCCCTCTCTTGACCCATGATTTTATGGATGGTTTCTACTCCTAAAAACAATACCGCCCATACTATCGGTGGTAACGTTTGTGGTAACTAGTTCTGGTGACATTCTGCTACTTGCTCGGCAATAAGAATGTTCTTCACAGTATTGATATTGTTTAATGAGGCCTCAAGAAAAGCTATAGAGAGGCTTGTTTAGGGGTTTGTGTTACTGTGTTACATCCCCTAGTACAGCATAGAAAGCAAGGTAGTCCTTAACTAACTTGGAAGATTTGGGTAATTTGATAGCTGATGGAATCGATAGATTGGAAAGTAACAGAGTTAACGAGTGAAAGAGTTAACGCCTGTGACGGAGATAGACTTATAAATCACCAATACAAAGTAATAGCTGTCAATAATGTAAAAGAGGTGTAGAGTTATGAATGTTAAGAGAAACAACAAAGGAAAGCAAAGAAAGAAGGCAATAACCATCAAGGTTCCTCTAAGCCAGATTGAGAAAACGACTGTATACGAAAGGGTTAAGAAACACCTCGAGGAGAATGCGGACCACGCATATACAATAAGTGGTCTTCTTGTCGAGGTCTACGACTATAAACCAGAAGAGCTCAACGCGTCATTTAGAGATTGGCCCAAAGGTGCACCATCGCAATACACAAGAGTAAGGCTTGCGTTAGAGAAACTGGTGAAGGAAGAGCAGGTAAACAAGAAGAAGCAGGGAAGAATGTATCTCTATTGGTGGTCGGGTGACTGGTAGCAGATCCATATTTGCACAGAATTTCTATGTGGTCTAAGCATGAAAAAGAATGTCATGATCCGAATTGACGAAGAAGTAGCTGAGAAAGCCAAATAGCTCGCCTTGAACATTTCAAAATACTGTGAAAACGCCCTAGTTCAAGCCATAGACGTTCTGTCGGGTTCCGTTCTGAAGGTCGACGAGCGCAGCTCGTCCATTCAGCCTAGATGGTGGGCCGGGCCGGATTTGAACCAGCGATCTTCGCCGCGTGAGGGCGACGTCCTTCGACCCTCTATGAGCAAGGTTAGCCAGCTAGACTACCGGCCCATCATAGAAATTACCGCGTGTCGGTTTATATCTTTCGTGCTGAGGCATCAGACGTTTAGTGTGTTCTCGGCATCGCGAGGTCTGATATGTCTACGCTGTTGTCGTAGATCCGACCCATCAGGGAGATCACGGAAAGAAGGTATGTAGATGCATCAGATGGCTGAGAGTTCAAAGGTTCCTCTGCCTCATGATATAACTTCTCAAAGCTATTCCTCCTCGACCTGACCGACTCCGCCATCTGGATATTCCTAGAGAGAAACGAGGCGACGGACTCTTCATGTGAATCATATACGGCCTTGTGCAGCCTCATCAAATGTCCTGAGACTTCCTTGCCTATTTTTGAACCTTTCAGCTGGATCACACGGTCAGCGGTCTGCGCCGAGTGGTCACCAATAGACTCGACGAGGCTGGCCACGAGACGGTAGTCTAGGCAGTCAATCGGGGATAGACTTAACTTCTCGCTCAGGCTCGGTCTTTGGACGATCGTCCTCAGGATGCGAACTAGTAGAAAGTAGAGGCGATCGACCTCGTTATCCCGATTCAATACGCCCATAGCTAGCTGCACATCACCCTCGATGAGTGCAGTTACGGCGTCCCTATGCATACTCAATGAAATGGATTGCTCTCGCCTAAGCATCTTCTTAGGAGATAGGGCTGAAGGCTCCAAGAGGCACTGGAGGAGAATCTTGGAGTAATCTTCCTCTATGATCTCGAGACCTATCAGCCGACTTGACGTCTTCTTAACCTTCTCCCTCTCCTCGAGGCTGATTCTGTCCTTCGCCTCGATCCTGATAATGTCGTATCCCAACAGGTACTTCCCGATGATCTCACGTTCAAGATGTGAAGATGGTTTGATAACAACGGTTGTTGGCGCCCGTTCCACGTCATGCTTGGGGTCGATAATCAGCCTTCCATCATCTGTCACATTCATAGCCACAATCGAGCTTCGTTTGAGTCCGTTCTTGACAGCCCAATCCTTCGGCAGCGAGATGAAAAACGTTCCACCCCTAGTCATCTGAACCTTGCGGAGATCCATAGTCATCAAGATGGGATAATCTATACAATATAAAAGATTATTGTAGAATATCAACTTCCCAGAGAGAATTTAAAGCTTTTTCGATCTCTACATGCAATTATTAATTAAGAGATACAACCTTTTACCAAGGGACCTCGGGAAACCGGTGATGAAGGGAGACTTGAGCGAGAATCCTCTCCGGAGGGCCGTTTCCACCGCAATAAAGTCAGGATATCAACTCGACCAGGAGGCATTCGACTTTCTAAAGGGCCTTGCCCAGACAGTGGACCCGGAGAGGCTGATCAAGAGCGTTGTCCTGGAGATGGAGAAGCTCGAGGAGAGGTCCACCTTCATAGACTCCAACATCCTGGAGGGGGAGGCGAGGAAGATGCTCCGATCTCGACAGGAGAAGGTGGCTACTACTACCACAGAGACCGGCAAAGTTGTGTTCCATGCTTACGCCAAGGATATTGATGCAGATCTCAGGGTTATCGAGGATCCAACCGCTGAGGTGCAGTCGACAGGAACCCTTGAGGACTATGTGGAGTACTTCCGAGATCGGTACAGGAGGATGAGCCGCCTCCTCACGCAGAGGATGGATGTGGAGAGTGCCATACCCTTGTCCGAGGCCCTGAGGTTCTCGAAAGGGAAAAGTGCTAAAATCATCTGCATGATCTCCGGGAAAAGGGAGACTAGAAGAGGGATCATCCTAACAGTTGAGGATCTGGAGGACACAGCGACCGTATATGTCCCAGCCGATCAGAGAGGTGCGGTCATTGAAAAGGCAAAGGCGTTGATGTTGGATCAAGTGGTCTGCATAAGCGTGATCAAAGGTAGAAATGACCTTCTAATAGCTGAAGACGTTCTATTTCCAGATATACCTAGCAGGAAGCCGCGGAAAGCATCGATCCCCGTTTATGCAGCCCTGATCTCTGACCTACACGTTGGAAGCAAGATGTTCATGAAAAACGAGTTTGAGCGCTTCATCCGCTGGTTGAAAGGAAAACTCGGAGGAGAAGGCGCGAGCCGGATCGCTAGTCATGTAAAATACCTCATAATCGCTGGAGATGTCGTCGATGGAGTCGGAATATATCCGCAACAGATGGATGAGCTTTACATTAAGGATCTCTATAAGCAGTACGAGACTGCAGCGGCAATATTGCAAGATGTCCCTGATTACATTGAGATCATAGTCATCCCTGGGAACCACGACGCATCGAGGAGAGCACTACCACAACCGGCAATAGAGAGAGAATATGCCGAACCGATGTACGAGGGTCGGAAGATTTACTCTTTGGGTGATCCATCAATGATAAGCCTCCACGGGGTGAACATGCTCTTGTACCATGGGAGGAGCTTGGACGACGTGATCTCATTGGTGCCGAACATGAGCTTCAAAGCGCCAGAGAAGGCCATGACCTTTCTCCTTCGGTCTAGGCATCTCGTACCGACTTATGGAGCTAGGACCACTATAGCCCCGGAGAAGAAGGATCACATGATAATAGAGAATATACCTGATGTATTCCACGCCGGCCACGTTCATATGATGAGCTATAGCGGCTATCGAGGCGTCCTAGTTGTGAACTCTGGAGCTTGGCAAGATCAGACCGAATACCAGAGGGAGATGGGCCACATGCCTAACCCTTGCATAGCTCCTATCGTAAACCTGGAGACTTTGGAAGTAATGCCGATAGATTTCAGAAGCCTATCCTAGGGTTTCCTCTCCACAAATGATGCTACAAATCTAGGCGCATCCTTAAGTACCAATCCAAACCGGTCGTCCTCGCATAAGACGTTCCTGATGGAGGCTTTAGGAATTGCCAGGTGAATCTTCTTAGTCCGACCGTAACGCCCCAGACTCACAACGTGAGTATTCAACAGCCCCATGACATCTAGTTCATTTATCAATCCACTCACCCGCCTCTGGGTCAGCGGGATCACACCAATCTCTTCACAGAGTTCAGAATAGACATTGTGGATATGACCAGTGATCGAGTGGCTGCTGTTAAGCCTACTCAGCATGTATACACTAAGCATAACTATCTTCGAATGTGTAGGAAGGTTGGTCAGGGCCTCAGAAATCCTATCATGCTCTATCCTTCTCTCTGCATGCCGAACATTCTCGTCAGAGACAGAATCAGCACCCTCCCGCTCGGCCAATTCACCCGCAACCCTCAGGAGATCCAAAGCGCGACGGGCATCGCCATGCTCAGCTGCAGCTAACGCCGCGCATAGCCTTATGGCCCCATCAGACAACACGCCGTCGTAGAAAGCCAATTCAGCGCGATCCACCAAGATATCCCGCAGCTCGTCTGCATTGTAAGGTTTGAAAACTAGCTCTTCTTCACTCAATGTGCTGATAACCCGCGGATCAAGCATCTCTTTGAACCTCAAATCATTCGAGATCCCAATTATAGACACCTTACTATTGGAAAGATCTTCATTGATCCTTGTAAGTTCGTAGAGCAGAAAATCTCCACGCTTCCTAACAATCTCGTCAATCTCGTCGAGCACAACGATGAGCAGGATCTTCTGAGAGTGTAAACCGTCCTTAAATCTGTCGAAGACCTCACCCAAAGCAAGACCAGTGAATGGCACCCTCACGCCGACTGCACTGCAAAGGCTGGCAAGGATCCGGTATTCTGTGCCAGTCAGTTTACAGTTGACAAAACAAGATTTCATCGGTGAGCACAACACTTCACCTTTACGTGACAGCATCGATGCGACGTATCTCATTACGGCGGTCTTTCCAGTGCCGGTCTTCCCATAAATGAGCACGTTGGAGAAGGGTGATCCCTTCAAACTTGGGGCAACTATCTCTCCCACAGAACGTATCTCAGACTCCCTGTGCGGCAGCTTGTCTGGGATATAGTCGTGCCGGAGGAGGGACCTATTTCGGAAAATGTGTGAGCCTTGGAGGAAGCGTTCGAAGACTTCATCCAATACATCTGACTGTCGGCTTTTCATTCATACTTCCTACCATTCATGGCAGATCCGTTGTGTCGTCACAATCTTGAGCAAAGTTAGATAACAACTCCCGTACAGAAAAATGGAGTAGTGTGGAAAAACAAAGAAAAGGTACCCGCACCCCATGGTTTCCTTTCGAAACGGGCTGACCCGTTACCGTGAATTTGGGAATGGGATTAGAAATAAAGTAGACCTCGTTTAAGGTGGAGTTATGGCCATTTAAGAAATATTGTACAATATTCTTTACTTTTCATGCCTACACTTAGTCAGGGCATTTTTCCTCCTTGTTGACCGTTGAGAGGCTTCGTCCTCTCGAATGGAAATGAAGGGGTTGGGGGCTTATATATTTGCAACAAGGAAACTCCTGATGATACCAATCTTCGATATTGTGTCCAAGGTGAGAAAATCCTGAGACGACGACGTTCTTCACTTATTTGTGAACGTTGCGAGAACTGCAGCAGTGATGCACTTTTTTGTCCTACTTCGTTGGCTGGCGACAAATTCGGTGTTCTCCATTAATAAGAGTGGTCATTTGTGTTTCTACCGGGAGGTCCAAATTCTTTCTCTTTCTTTTCCCTATGACTGACGAGAGAACCGAGTGAAGTGTGTGAGGCTAGATACTGAGAAAACTGCTTTCTTTTGTCGTTTGGGAGAAAATTGTTGGTGTGCCCCTTTTGCTGTTCACCGAATGTTTTATAAT
>CAZBDB010000020.1:0-12511 GCA_964490655.1 uncultured Candidatus Bathyarchaeia archaeon
CAGATGAAGATGTCAGGAAGATCATTGATGCTGCTAGGCGTGCCCCCTCAGCTGGGAACATTCAGCCTTGGGAGTTTGTGATTGTGAGCAAACCCGAGAACAAGAGGAGATTGGCTGCAGCCGCGGGATATCAAGAGTTTATCGCAGAAGCCCCAGTTGTGGTAGTTGTGTGCGCCGATGAGAGAATGTCAGGCAGAGGCTACGGAAGTCGCGGTGTGAACCTTTACTGCATCCAAGACACGGCTGCGGCCACGGAGAACATGTTGTTGGCAGCGTGTGCACTGGGTCTGGGGACTTGCTGGGTTGGTGCGTTCAATGAGAGGAGCGTCACATCCATACTCAAGACACCGGAGGGCGTCAGACCCGTCGCGATAGTGCCGATCGGACATCCAGCCGAGCGACCTCAACCTAGGTACAGACGGCGCTTTGAGGAGATCATACAACACGAAACATTTTAAAGGTGACTAGGAAAAGGAAATGTGAAAAATCTTCTCATGGTGCAAAGCACTTGCAGGAAAGCCCAAGCAGAGCTGGCAAGATTGCAGTCGTTATCGGAGGATTTCTCATAATGGTCGGCATGATCTTGCTGGGAATCTTCTTTCTTGCGATATTTGGAACATTCGGTACGGATCTTCTCATGGACGAGAACTTCGCTAAGGCCTTTATGTCAGTCTTACTGATCATTGGGGTGATCGATCTGGTATCGGGCTTGATGCTTTGGCGTCGGTGACAGCAACATGAAGGCTCAGACGATTGTCGCAGCGCTTATCGGAGCAATCCAAGTCCTCATCGGGTTCTTAGCTATTTCATCTGCCTATTTGATCTATTTTGATCCTAACAATGTGATGATCAGGCCAATATTGAGCATTTCGCCGGAGAATGCAGCTCTATTCGCCCTGCTATTTAGCATAGTCGGCTTCTTCTCAGCTGTCAGCGGGCTACTAATAGTGTATGAATGGGTTCTCTCATAAGGAATGAGCCGTGAGAACGAAGTCAGCGAGAGAGGTCGGGCTGTTCTATGGGGTCATCGCAGGCATGAGCGGCGCCTTCGGAATAGAGTTTTTCACATTGCTGCAGCACTCTACCTTACTTGCTGGTCCTGCAGTGATACTCTCTCTGCTGTTATGCGGTATATTGAACATGCTGACGATGTTCACCTATTGCGAACTGGGAACCTCGATCTCGAGACTGGGGTCAGAGTACACATTCACGAAAGCCGCCTTCGGCGGCTTCATCTCATTCTTGACCGGTTGGTTGAGATGGGTCGCATGTATCTTTACAGTCGCACTGTCCGCAATAGCCTTCGGACAAATGGTGAATTACTTCCTCCCGGTGAACACACAGTTGGTAGCCATATTCATCATAGTCCTATTCACGGTACTGAATATTCGAGGAATAAGACAGCTCGACCTAGTCGTCATTGGTGTCTTCGTATCCGTCTTCGCAATCTTTGACATTGCAAGCATTCTTCAAGGACTCACAGCAAAGTCGTTCGAGCCATTTATGCCGAATGGTCTGATGGGAGCTTTGGCAGGAGTGATGTACTCATTCAGCATCTTCTTCGGCGTCCGGACGATCGTCGTCGAGAGTCCCAATATGGAGAACCCTGAAAGAAACGTTCCAAGGTCTATATTCTTCTCATCGTTGAGCTTGATAGTCATCTATTGCAGCGTCGCCTTCTTCGTTGTGGGTGCTGTAGAGTTCCCAGTGGAAACATCCATACCTCTTCTGACGCTTGCAGCTGAGAGGCTGATGGGACCCATCGGTGGAGCTCTTCTGAACGTTGCCGGAATCTCGGCTGCTGTGATGTCCATGACGACAGCGATGAGTGTTCAGACAAGCATAATATCAGCGATGAGTCGTGATGGATACATGCCGAAAATTGTCCTGATGACCCGTAGCCGTTTTGGCACACGATATCTTGCAGTGATCCTCGGTTCAATACTAGCGATCCTGTTCGCAGCGTCTGGACTCGCTGTCTTCGTCGGTTATGTAGTGAACTTCACTTCATTGCTCATCTTTGCCATAGTCAACCTATCACTTATCCGTCTGCGGAAGTTAATGCCCCGACTGATCAGACCTTTCAAGACGCCTTTGTATCCATACACACCTATCGTTGGCGCTTTGGTTGGCTTTGCACTCTTAATCTTTGTTGAAAGCGCAGTTCTGGCATTGGGTATCGAGTTCATCCTGATTACGATCATAGTTTACCATCTCAAGATGATCGGTTACAGTCGCCTTCGCCTAGCGATTGGTGGAATCAATTTCGGCATAAGCGGGCTGATAGTGATATTCTTGTTCCTACCTCGGCTGAGGATCATGGAATTGCCTTGGTTAGTAGCTGACGAATTGTATCTGTCCTATTCCGCGGCTGTGATGAGCGTTCTCTTCTTCCTAGCGGGTGTCCTCAACCTGAATTCGAAGAAGAAGACCTGATTAGGAATCTTTAAAGAGAAGCTTTTAAGAACTTATCCCTGAATAGTATTCACTCTGAGTCTTTTGTTCGGATGCGTGTGGGATTGTCGCGCGAGAGAAAGGAGGAGGAGGTCTCAGTTGAGCCTCCGTACTTGATTCGTATTGAGGAGCCTGAGATTGTTAAAGACACTGTGGAGGCCGAGAGGATACGTTTCTTCGCCTTCACAAAAAAGATGGGTGAATCTATAAGTGGGTTAATGTTCGCCATTAGCGGTCTCATGCTGTTCATATCTCTCTCATACTTGTTCGATCCCTTCCTCAATATGTACGGCGTACCATCTGTCAAGGGCATGCTAACGGGAGAGTCTCTCATGGTCATCGCGGGGATAGCAGGAGCTATCAATATTCTCTGTGGATTTGTGATGATGGCGAAGGAATAGAGCAGAATTAACGTTTTAATACATCTGCTCCTTCGTAATAGCAAGGGAGTAGACTTTGAGGTACTCTATTGTTGCAGATTCCTATGAGAAAATCGAGAATACGACAAAAAGACTAGAGATGACGGACCATCTCGTAGACCTGCTCAAGAAAACGCCGAAGAGCCTTATCGAAAAGATCGTCTATCTCACACAAGGCAAGCTGTATCCTGACTTCGTCGGCGTAGAGATAGGCATCGCAGAGAAGCTCGCCATAAGGGCGGTGGCGAAAGCCACAGGCCATAGGGAGGAAGATATCCAGAAGGATTTGGAGACAACTGGTGACCTCGGCGAAACTGCCAAGAAGTTCCTTCAGAAAAAGGTCCAAGTCACCTTCTTCCAGAAACCGTTATTGGTTGAGGATGCTTACGGAACGCTCGATAGGATGGCTAAGGCGACGGGTTCTGGGTCAATGGAGCAGAAGATAAACCTTCTTGCAGGATTACTAACAGATGCGACTCCTCTGGAAGCTAAGTTCATCATCAGAACCGTCACGGGTAAACTAAGGCTTGGAATAGCTGATATGACGGTTCTAGACGCGTTAGCCATCGCTTATGGAGGGGGAAAGGAAGCCAGAGAGAAGCTAGAGAGGGCGTACAACATCTCCTCTGACCTCGGGAGAGTCGCAAGGGTTGTTGCAGAGAAAGGGATGGGAGTCATTGAGAAGTTTGAGGTCTCCTTGGGGGAGCCGATTAGGCCGATGCTGGCTGAGCGGCTGAGCTCACCCGAGGAGATCCTTGAGAAGCTCGGGGGAAGGTGCATAGCGGAATACAAGTATGATGGAGAGAGGATACAAGCTCATAAGAAGAAGGAAGAGGTGACTCTGTTCTCCAGAAGGCTTGAGAAGATAACAGATCAGTACCCAGATGCGGCCGAGCTGATCAGAACGCACGTGAAAGCTGAAGATGCCATCATAGAAGCGGAGTGCATTGCGATAGATCCGGATACTGGTGAGATGAGGCCCTTCCAGGAGCTTATGCATCGAAGAAGGAAGTATGACATCAAGAAGTCGATCGAGGAGTACCCTGTCTCACTATTCGTATTCGACATCTTATACGTGGACGGCAAAGACCTAACCCTCAAGCCGTACCCAGAGCGCCACAAGATTCTGGAATGGACTATCGAGAAAGGTGACCGAGTTGCTGTCGCCAGATACATGATCACTGACAACGCTGATGAGCTTGAGAGGTTCTTCGAAGAAGCAATTGAGAACGGTTGCGAGGGATTGATATGCAAATCCGTCAATGAGAACTCCCTCTATCAAGCTGGCGCGCGGGGCTGGCTCTGGATAAAGTATAAACGCGATTACAAGAGCGAGATGACTGACACCGTAGACCTCGTCGTCGTAGGAGCTTTCCACGGGAGAGGGAAGCGTGCTGGAACCTATGGCGCCCTGCTTCTCGCTGCGTATAACCATGATGATGATACCTTTGAAACTGTGTGCAAGTGCGGGTCAGGGTTCACCGACGAAGATCTTGGAAGGATACCTGAGATGATGAAGGCATATAGGACAAGCCGAAGCCACCCAAGGGTCGAATCCAAGCTTGAGGCCGATGTTTGGTTTGAGCCAAGGGCTGTCATCGAGGTCATTGGAGCGGAGATAACCCTTAGTCCGATTCATACCTGTGCTCTAGAAACCTTTAGGGAGGATAGCGGACTGGCGATCAGATTTCCCAGATTCACTGGGAATTACAGACTGGACAAATCTGCTGAGAACGCCACTACTGCAAAAGAGATAGCCGATATGTATAGGAGCCAGCTCAAACGTCTCGAGAGTTGATGCATCGGTCGCTAATCTCAATGTAAATGAATCCATCAAAAATCAGGCTTTTTGGATTTCAAAAAGACAAGAAACTGTCGTTGGTTAGTGAAGACGCAATAGCTTGGTATATGCTGTGGTAAATCTTTGCATAATAATAAGGTTATAATCTCCCCTAGGATGTAACCTTACGAAGGTGAGAGTCATTGTCATCGAAGTTTACCAGAAAATGGGCGGATACTGGTAAGAGGAGCATAAGGTCGATCATACGGCCTAAGACGCCTCTAAAACAGAAGATCGAACTGTCAGTCAGAAGAGTGGAGACGCAGGTCCAATACCTAGACGGTGCGCTCAACCGCCTAGCAGACAGAGATAAGAGCATTTTCTCGAAGGTTGTCGATGCATACTCAAATCGTGAGATCCGGAGAGCAAATGTCTTCGCTAACGAACTGGCCGAATTACGCAAGATGGCCGGCTTTATGATGAATGCTAAGTTGGCGCTTGAAAGAGTTGTGTTGAGGCTGAGGACGGTAACGCAGCTAGGTGACGCAGTAGTAACTTTGGCTCCAGCAACGAAGGTCCTTCAGAGCGTTAGCAAAGGGGTTGGGGGAATTCTTCCGAACGCGGAGCAGGAGCTCGGCGAAGTGGGGATGATGCTTAACGAGATAATGGTTGAGGCTGGCCAAACGACAGGCATATCTCCAGACTTTGATCTTGCAGGTGAGGACGCTAGAAAGATAATGGAAGAGGCGGCGATGGTGGCTGAGGAGAGAATGAAGGAGAAGTTCCCGGAGCTACCTGCATTGAGAGCTTCAGAAGAGACCGCTGGAGAGTACGAGTATACGCGGTATTAATGGAGGCAAAGTGAATGGTTGGAATATCATCTGAGAACATTTCAATGCTCATCGGCAGACCCGTCAAAGACAACTTGAACCGTGCGATCGGCGAAGTCTTGTCCTTCATAATAGACTCGTCGGGAGATATATGCGAGATTCTTGTGAAAGACAACAATGGAGAGCATCTATGCTATCCGGTGGAACGCTTCGCCGTCGACGGGGACGCTGTCAGGTTACTTTCGGAGATCGACATGAAAGTGGTGATGATCTCGAAGAACATCCCTCTACTGTGGAGAAAGAAGGAAATCCTGGACAAACTGCTGGAAGGGAATAAGATCCTGCCGCAGATCCATGAGAAACTTCATGCAGATTTTGATGAGAAGCTGGCGAGTTTCAAATCGGATGCACAAATTGTTATGGAAGAGCTGGACGAGCAGGTCAAAGACTATGAGAATCTCTTTAGAACCCTCCATTTCGCCAAGACCTACCTTGACATTGAGCATGAGATAGGCCGTGTTAAAGAGGAGGCCTATAGGCAATCCATGAACGCGATATTGAATGGGCTAAGAGATGTTGTCGATAGGAGAAACATGCTCGACGAGAAGAGGGAGACATTGTCCAATATCTTCATAGGAGAGGAACCTGAGACTGAGGATATCCAGCAGCAGAGCATTGAAGAAACCACGACCCAACGGGGGCAGGAGGAAGGCGTAGTCGAGGGGGAGGAACAGAAAGAGGAAGCTTTTGAAGGAAGAGCCTCTGAACCGGTCATCACGGTCCATATGAAGTAGGATTTCTCTCTCTCCTTTTCGATATCCCGAATATCATGCGAGGGGGTTCGGTGGTTAGCCTAAAGCTTCATCAATCCGAATCATTCCACGAAACGCTTACGAAGACCATTACACGATTGAACAAGGAATGTTCTAGGCTGGAGCTGATAACCCGAGCATTAGGGAATAGAGACAAAGAACTCTTTGAGATATGCAAGGCTTCTTTGGAGAGAGGTCAAGCGGAAAGGGCTAGAATCTATGCCAACGAAGTGGCAGAGATCAGGAAGACCCTCTTTTTGATAACGACAACTAAGCTGACACTAGAGAAGACATCATTGAGGTTGGGGACGATAAGGGAGGTATGCCCCACCCTCCAGGAGCTTAGCGGGATATTCGGCAACATCAAAGACACATTGAGGATTTTAGCTGACATCATGCCTTCGATGAGTCCGGGGATGGTTGCACTGAATGAAGCTGTGACGGAGATGCTCACCGTAACCCAGTCTGAATCACTGCCAAACATTGAGCCCATCGCTATCAGAGATGAGACCACAGAGGCCATAATCCAAGAGGCTGCAGGAGTCGTTGAAGAGGAGTTGAAGAGGAAGATACCTGAGCCTCCAACTTTGATTCCTCCAATCAGTTCGCACAAGGCTGCGAAGCCGATGGTTGCTTTGACGACAGGTGGAGTCGAGATCTATGATAATGCGACAGAGAACTTCTCCCCGGTCGATGATCGTAGCTTCCACCCTTCTCCAGTGAGCTCGGAATCCGACAATTCGTTGTTCGAGGAGTTGGTTCTAGATTATGTTTACCGGACCAATGGTGAGATCGAGCTGACCAGCTGCGCAGAAGAGCTGGGAATCGCCCAGAATGAGGTATTGAACGTTCTAGATGTCTTGCGTGCAAAGGGAAAGATAAAGATAGAGCAGTGACGGCCATGGGCGCCGCTGAGGAACTCGAACAGGTAGCGATCAGATACGCCCGTCAGGCTGTCGAGCTCGACAAACAAGGCAAGAGAGACAAGGCGGTAGTCGCCTACCAAAAGGCAATAGACAATCTCTTGAAGATCGTCCACATCCACCCTAGTTACAACTTGAACAAGATATACATACAAAGGGTCAATGTCTACAAGACAAGGATCAAAGCCCTTCAAGACCTCTGGGACGAAGACTCCACATACTATGATACGCCAATAACAAGCGACCGCAAAGAACAGAGGAGCAAAAGTTTTGAGAATCTAGTTCTGAGAAGCCCAATGAACGTCACATGGGAGGATGTGGTAGGGCTAAGGGACGCAAAGAGAGCAGTCAAGGAATCCATAATATATCCGTTTCTCAGGCCAGACCTGTTCCCGTTAGGATGGCCTAGAGGCATACTGCTCTTCGGACCTCCAGGTTGTGGCAAGACTTTGCTTGCGGCCGCCGTAGCGGCTGAGATAAAGGCCACGTTCATCTCTGTCGACGCTGCTTCCATAATGTCTAAATGGTTGGGCGAGGCTGAGCGCAACGTTGCGAACTTATTTCACAAGGCTAGAAAGGCAGCTGTGGATTCGCCATCAATAATCTTCATAGATGAACTGGACTCTTTGATGGGCGTTCACCACAATGAGGTTGGAGGGGAGACGAGGGTCCGCAACCAGTTCTTGAAGGAGATGGACGGGATAATTGACAAGAAGAACAAGATCCATGTTTACGTGATCGGCGCGACGAACAAGCCTTGGACCCTTGACTTGCCTTTCATAAGGAGGTTCCAGAAGAGGATCTATGTTCCGCCACCGGACTATACGGCTCGGGAGAAGATGTTTAAGCTCTTCACCACGCATCTAAGGTTATCACCGAGCGTCGACCCTAGGCGACTAGCGGGGATGACAGAAGAATTCTCTGGGAGCGACGTACGCGATATCTGTCAGTCGGCACAGCTGAGAGTGAACCGTGAACTCTTCGAGTCCGGCTTGGCCAATGATAAGAAGACTCAGCCGAGGCGCCTTACGACTCGCGATTTTCGTGACGTACTGGGTGAGAGGAAGCCAAGCATCTCTCCTGACGCGTTAGTCCTCTACATGAAGTGGTACAACACCTATAAGGCACTGTGAAGGTTTCTAGTTCTACTTGGATCAGTTGCTTTAGTAGTGGAGACGAGGAAAAGTGGAGATAACTGACATAAGCGTGTTCATGGTAGGCCGTTGGCAGTTCGTAAAGGTGGAAACCGATGAGGACGTCTATGGCGTTGGGGAAGGAGGCGGCTGGCCCTACGTGTCCAGAACGGCTGTAGAAGCCCTCAAACCTAGGCTGATCGGCGAGAACCCTTTCGAGATTGAAAGGCTATGGTATAGGATGTACCGGCACTTTTGGGGGCACGGAGTAGTCGGCGCGGTCGGCGGAGGCGCCATAAGCGGCATCGATACGGCCCTTTGGGACATCAAAGGCAAGGCTCTCAAAGTGCCAATCTATGAACTTCTGGGAGGGAAGGTAAGAAACAAGATCCGGGTCTACGGTCACGCCAGCACTCCACAGGCAGCTCAGTGGTTTGTGGAACATGGGTACACAGCCTTCAAGTGCCCGGCTAGCGTTAAGATCATCAAGGAGCTTAGAGATGCGGTTGGGTATGAAGTCGACATTGGACTCCACTCTCATGGCGATTTCACTCCCAGCGCTGCGATCAGAGTCGGTCGCAAAGCCGAACGGTATGAACCGGTTTTCTTCGAGGAGCCGGTGCCGCCGGAAAACATTGAGGCTATGGCTAAGGTAGCTGCTCACGTAGACATTCCGCTGGCCACTGGGGAACGGTTCTTCAACAAATGGTGCCTCACCGAGCTGATAAGCCGCCAGATCATCGACATATTCCAGCCTGAAATAACCCGGATAGGCGGCATAACCGAGGAGGTGAAAGTCAGCCGCTTCGCGGAAGCCCAGTATGTGACCGTCGCTCCTCACGACGGTTCAGCTGGGCCTATTGCGGAGGCAGCCAACATCCAGGTCTGCGCCAACCTGCCCAACTTCATATTCCTCGAACATCATGCCTTCGACCCTTCAGCCCCGAACGCCGATGTGCCATACCGTAACGAAGTAGTAAGCGGTGTGGTTCCGGACAAAGACGGATATATTCAAGTTCCCACAGCACCTGGCCTGGGTATAGACATAGACGAGGAAGAGTGCCTCAAACATCCCATGGAGTTCCGATCTTCGAAGGAGATTCCGCTGGAGGATGTTTTCTCGCCCAAGCCCACATGGCTCGATCCCAAGTAAAAAGCTTTCAGGGCTAGGCAGCCTATCTGTTTCCTAATCTTTCTTTTCCTTTTGGTTTTTCTCGGTTTCCTCTTCGTTCAGCTCTTCTTTCTGCTTTAGAGGTAGAGGTGGTGGTGTTGTAGCCATCGCCCAGCCGATCCAGGCCACGACTATGAGAAAGAGATATGCAATGATTACGACTGGGATGATGATGGCCCATTCGTAGATGGTTCTCCCTAGGAACTTGACATCCATGGGGGATAAGAAAACAGCCCAGAAATAGATCAACATGAAAAGAAAGCTTAGAACGAGGAGGATACGTCCCTGTTGAACATCCCGCATACTTTGCCACTCCTCTTAGGCTTTCTTTCTCCTCTTTATAATCATGGTGTTCTCTCCGCCTGAGATCAAGCGATATCTCTCCTTCAGCTTATTCTTGTGCAGGAACTTACGGATCAGTACGCGCAGGTAGCGTTTGGAGGGTTTACCATCCTTTAATGAAATTGTCTTTGTCTCAACCGCGAGCTCGACCTTCATTCTTGCCTCTATGAATTCAGCTAAGTCTTTGATCTTGTCAGTGCCTGCTTGGCGGAGATCAGATACATCAATCGTTGTTTCTGGCATTTTCTCAACGGCCTTGATGTCGTTCAATCATCTTTCCTATTCTAAACTAAAATATGTTTTGATTGGGGGAAAGCATCCAGATCTTTCAGGATATCAACTCTAGACCGGCGCACTTAGCGATGTTGACCTATCGACCAAGGAAAAAACACACGGAGGCTTGCACAATGAGTCTGTTACAATGGTAGGGTTCAGGAGCTTTAGCTAGCTGAACACAGTAGAAAATGCTAGAAGCAACAATATGTTTCTTGTACAACTCCGACCAAGAAGAGAAGACTATCAGCTTCTTTCTTTACTCTTTAGCACAACAGTGTACTGCTGGCTCTTGGATTGCCAATAATCGTTGTCTCCTTCAAACCTCGCATAGATTTCGGCTTCGTTATCACGTGGATCTGTTTTCTTAGCTGTCCATTTTATGCTGAATCCGCCATCACTTTCGGTGACTCCTGAAGCCAGGAAGTCGTCGCCAGCTATGTCTCGGTCCAGAATCTCAACGGTTGCGCCAGCAACTGGACTTCCTGTGGCAGCTTCTACCAGTTTCCCAGTGAATATGACGGTTGAACCAACTTCTACACTGCTCAAAGGCTGGCTTAGAATAAGATCGGTGCTAATCAGCTTGGCTGCTTTTGGGGGTTTCTTCTTTTGGATGATTTGAGTGACAACTGTTCCGCTTGGGATGAGTATATCTTGCGTTCCGTCCTCGCTCTCTAGGACAAGGTGCATCAATGTGATTCTCTTCACCACACCCGTCTGTCCAGAGACTGTGACAGAGTCACCGTACGTGAAGGGACGTGATAACAGAAGGAAGACTCCTGCAACAACGTTGGACAGAATGGTTTGAGTGGCAAAGCCGACCACTAGACCTCCAAATGAACCTACCGTCAGAGCAGCTGCTGGATCGACATTGAAGACAGAGGCCACCACCGAGAGAAGGACAGCTATGCCTGAAATCCTAGTTACTGCTCGGATGGTTGCGGCTGTGGAATGGTCAGTTACTCTTCTCATGTGCGTGTAGACCAGTTTGCTGATGGCGTTAACGGCCAAGTAGCCAAAAACGAAGACCACAGCTGCTTGGATATAGAGTAGATAAGGCTGAATCAGCAGAATGATGCTAGTGTAAGGTTGGAGGTATGGGGGAATCTCTTCGAATGATGTCCAACTGAAGAGGAAGTTCAGAATAGACAAAGAAACTGCAAGAACCACTATGTATAGAGTTGTTTTAAGAGTTCCGGAACGGATGCTCTGTATCTTTTCCTCAATTTCCTTGATTGGTTCGACGGGTGATGTCATGTTGCGTTATCACCGATGATTAATAGTGGATTGAGGAACTCATTAAAATCTTTAGCGTATGATGAGCTATTCGACGAGAGGACAGATAGTGCCGCGTCATCTCTATGTGATTTGCTGAAGTGCGGGCCGCGCGACCAAAGCAGCTAGCTGGACTGTGTAGTGCAAGCATAGTAGCCAGAATCTGCAAAAGGTTTTTCTATGCTAGTACGTTAGTTGTATTGGTTCATTGTGATGCCTCAAACTTTGGATGGATGACAGGCTCTGGCAGAAGCTGAAGCGCATGAGGGGCGATACGATTGGATAGAAGCTGCAGAGATCTATGAGCAAGCCTTGCTCGCTAGCTAGACACTTCCCTTTATGGGAAGGTAGCAGGGCTATTTTCGAATGCTGGGAAAATCAGCCGAAGAAAGACTGGGAAAATGATTGCGTTAGGACACAGTTGTTTTGAGAGCGCGCTAGCGTGTTGCTAAATTACTCTTTTCCTGTCAATTGCCCTTCCCCTGACGGTTCATAGACATATAACGGACCATAAAATCAAACAAGCAGAGACATGTTCATGTTAATTTTTAGAATTTAGCAACGGCCTAGCGCGCGCTGGATGGAAATGAAATACCCCCTCTAGGCTCTGAGGACGTCAAGAGCAGCAAAGAGGAAACTGAGAAAGAACACTCCCGACCCCAGAAACGCAAGAAACACCCATAAGCAACCCAAGCAGAACAACAAATGGAAGAATGCTATCGAAACCAACACCAGAACGCACTCGCCACCGTGGCTTTCTCCCGGAAGAATTTTGTCTCTGGAACGGAGCTATTTTCTAAGCCCATTCTGGAAACAGACTTCGGACTAACAGCTGTTCGGGAGTCAATACACACGATAAACAGACGCTAAACCAGCAACGGGCATGGCTAGCTGGCTTCACCTTTTCGGACCTTTTTAGACCTTTTTGCACCTTTTCCGTTCTAAAGCGTACGCAAGCAGAACCCTTCCCAAAGCCCTTCATTGGAAATCAACGAAAAACAGATTGAACAGAAATAGCTTAGGGGGTATTGTTTTTAGGAGTAGAAATCGTCCATAAAATCACGGTCCAAGAGAGCACCTCGAATACTCCTGACAGCAA
>CAZBDB010000021.1:0-12415 GCA_964490655.1 uncultured Candidatus Bathyarchaeia archaeon
TCGGACCAATGATGTGCAAGGCTAGGAACCCGCTTGCCTACAAGACATTGATGAACGTACTGGGCATGCCTTCTGGTCCATGTAGGCCTCCGCTTGGAAAGATGACTAAGAAGGGCTTGGAAACCGTTTTGAAGGTCGCCAGAACCGTTTATGAGAAGAACCCCGAGCTCCTTAGGCCCGTCGAAGGTTTCTTTGATGTCGATCTGAGTAAGAGGCTGTACGACGAAGAGAGTTGGCGGGGCCTAACATATGATTAGGCTCTGTGTAGCCGGCGCCACCGGTAGGATGGGGAGTACACTCATCGGCGAGGCGGTTGAAAGAGGATTCCACATAGCTGGAGCGGTAGCAGCAGCAGATGACGCGAACACAGGGAAGACTCTGGACGAGGCTGGAGTATGCAGCTTGAGTGTGCCGATACTTCCACCATCCGATCTGGCAGAAGCGGTCGAAGACGCCGAAGTCTATATGACCTTCACCACGCCCAAGTCCGAGGTTGAGAACCTCCCGAAGGTCGCCGACCTCGGGAAGCGAATCGTCATGGGAACTACGGGCTTCACAGACGAGCAGACGAACATGCTCAGAGAGGCGGTTTCAAGTAAGGTCCCAGCTGTCTTCTCTCCAAACTACGCTCTAGGTATCAACATGCTCTTCAGGCTCATCAACACTCTGGCCGTCTTCCCATCCGACTACGACTTCAGCATAACTGAGGTACACCACACGGGAAAGAAAGATGCCCCAAGCGGGACAGCGAAGAAACTCGGCAGCCTGGTCTCCGAGGCGAGAGGCTATTCTGAGACAATCCATGGCAGAGAAGGCGTCAGCCCGAGGAAGCCAGAAGAACTTGAGATTCTAACCGTTAGGGCTGGAGGGGTTCCAGGTATACACGACTTGATTATTGCTGGTCCTCATGAGATGATTCGCATTGAACATCTGGCTTTCTCTAGAAGAGTCTTCGCCCAAGGCGCTTTGTTCGCGGCAGAATGGGTTCAAAAACAGGGGAAACCTGGAATCTACACGATGGACGATGTGATGGGCTGAGAGCGGCATGGGCGTGGCTGAGGGCAGAGCAGTCGTCAAGTTCGGTGGGGCGGATCTATCTACGGGTGAGAAGATAAGAAAAGCAGCTGAGATGGTCGCTAAGTCAGGCTATAGGGAGAAAGTCGTCGTAGTCTCAGCGATGGGTGGAACCACAAACAGCCTAATCAATGTCCTATCAAGCATAGGCGGAGTGAGCGATCGAGAGTACGCCGACGTAGTATCGATGGGAGAGAGAACCAGCGCGCGCATATTCTGCTCAGCACTCAGGGCGCAAGGAGCCAATGCTATCTACGTAGACCCCGACATGGATGAGTGGCCCATAATCACCGACTCACACTATAGAGATGCCAAACCAGATATTGAAGAAACTTGCACCCGAATAAAGAGGTATCTAGAGCCAATGCTCGGAGAGACCATCCCAGTTGTATGCGGCTTTCTAGGACGAGACAGGTCAGGGAACATAACGACGCTCGGCAGGGGTGGAAGCGACACAACAGCTCTAATCCTTGCAAACTGCCTGAACGCGCAGGAGGCAGTACTTGTCAAGGAAACTCAAGGCGTAATGTCCGCCGATCCAAAGGTTGTGCCAGATGCCAAGCCTCTCAGGAATCTTGATATCCACGAGATGTTCGCCCTTGCCCACGGAGGAGCCAAGATCGTAAAGGCTGAAGCTCTGAAGTATAAGCTGCCCAACCAAAGGTTGAGGGTGGTAAGCTTCTCAAATGACCTAGGCTCCGATGGAACGGAGATCTCAGGGGTGTTCAATTTCAACTCATTCGAGATCAAGGAGAGAAGAGGCTTGCTAGCTGCCAGCCTAGTGTGTGAAATCAACTCTAGGAGCATGGGCGTGCTTTTCTCTACTTTGGGAGAGAGGCCGATCTATGGAATCAGCAGCGGAGCCGGGTCAATAACCGTCTTTACATCGTCCGAGGATGCTGTGGGGTTATTGAATAATCTTCATGGATCAGGGGTGTTCAAGGCGGTCAGCTGCCGCAACAATGTCAGCATGATAGAGCTGACGCATCCAGTCTTTATCGACTCACCGGGATGGGTTGCGAAGGTTACGGGCGCCCTAGCCTCTGAGGAGATAAACATAATCGAGATCACGACGAGTAAGGCCTCGATAAACATTTTTGTCGATGAGTCACGACTCGATGAAGCGATCAAAGCTGTGAGGGATAGTCTTGAGACGTGAAGTCGCAATCTTAGGCGCAACGGGCGCTGTGGGCCAAAGGTTCGTCCAGCTCCTAGAGAACCATCCTTGGTTCGAAGTCTCCGCATTGGCTGCTTCAGAGCGGTCAGCAGGTAAAAAGTATGAAGAGGCGTGCTCATGGATGATGGAGACTGAGATGCCAGAGGAAATCGGTGAGATGACCGTTGCCAACACAGATTTGAAGTCTATCAAAGAGGTCGGTGACGTCGACTTCGTCCTCTCAGCTCTGCCTGGAGGCTTAGCCGGACCGATTGAGGAGGAATTCGCGGCTGAATATCCTGTGATCAGCAAAGCAGGTGCTCATAGGCTGGATGAGGATGTTCCGCTCATAGTTCCTGAAGTGAATCCTGAGCAGCTTGATCTGATTCCTATCCAGAAGAAGAGGAGAAGATGGAAAGGCTTCATCTCAACAGATCCGAACTGCTCGACGATCCAGTTGGTGATGAGCCTCAAGCCTTTGATGGCCTTTGGTCTGAAGAGGGTGATCGTCACGACTATGCAGGCTCTGAGTGGCGCTGGGTACCCGGGAGTAGCCTCACTCGACATAATTGACAATGTTGTTCCATACATATCTCAAGAGGAAGAGAAGCTTGGAAGCGAGACGAAGAAGATCTTGGGAAGCTTTGATGGCGGCCAAATCAAGCCCGCTAAGATCGTTTTAAGCGCGAGCTGCAATAGGGTCAACGTGAAGGACGGCCACCTCGAGTCGGTCTTCGTCGAGCTTGAGTCTGACCCGAGTGTTGAAGAGGTAAAGGATGCATTCAAGAACTTCACTGGCGAACCGCAGAGGCTGAGGCTCCCCACAGCTCCAGAAAGACCGATAGTTGTCAGGGAGGAGATCGACAGGCCGCAACCTAGGTACGACCGCGACGCAGGCAACGGCATGAGCGTGGTGGTTGGGCGCATTAGAGAGGACCCGATCATGACCGTCAAGTACCTCTGTCTAGGACACAATACCATCAGGGGAGCAGCAGGAGCCGGAATCCTGAGCGCTGAACTCATGACCGCAAAGGAGATCCTCTAAAGACTTTCTGATCTAGGTGATTAGTTCATGCTACCAGACGAAATATCCGAGAACGGGAACGGTGTTCTCCATATTGAGGGAGTCTCGGCGTCGAAATTGGCAGAGGAGTTTGACACTCCGCTCTATGTGATCAGCGAGACCAGGATCAGAGAGAACTTCAGGCGTCTCAGAGACGCACTTCGTCAGCATTATGAAAAGATTAGGATATACTATGCGGCCAAGGCTAACACAAGTCTGTCTGTTCTTAGGATCCTGGAGAGAGAAGGCGCATACGTAGACGCGGTCAGCCCTGGTGAGGCATATCTTTCCCTCCAAGCCGGCTTTCCACCAGAAAGACTACTCTTCACGGGAACGAGCGTACGAGATGATGAGCTAAGGTTCCTCTTGGATCGGAAGATAAACGTGAACATAGATTCTCTTTCGCAGTTGAGACGGCTTCTCAAGATTGCCACCCCTGAGTTCCTGTCCGTCAGAGTCAACCCCGAATTCGGAGCTGGCCATCACGAACATGTGATCACAGCTGGAAGAGACTCAAAGTTTGGGATCTGGGAGAACGATGTGATAAAGGCGTACGGGGTGGCTAAAGAGGCTGGTGTAGAGCGCTTCGGCATTCACATGCATATTGGCTCAGGCATACTGGAAGTTGAACCGGTTCTAATCGCCGCAAGAAAACTTCTAGAGATCGCTGCCTCAGTTCACAAGCGCGTGGGCATAGACTTTGAGTTCATTGACTTCGGCGGGGGATTGGGCGTCCCATACAAACCGGACGACACAGAATTGGATCTAGACCTCTATGCTGAGAAGGTTCTCGGGCTCTTCAAGGACAGAATCGACGAATACGGATTAGGCGACCCCTATCTCTGTGTTGAACCCGGCCGATACATAGTCTGTGATGCATGCATACTGCTCACACGAGTAAACACGGTCAAAATCACACCTCACAAGAAGTTTGTCGGGGTTGACGCTGGCTTCAACACTCTGATCAGGCCAGCCATGTACGGCTCATATCACCCAATAGTCTTGGCTAGCGATCTTGACGCTCCGAGAGAAGAGGTATATGATGTTGCAGGTCCGATCTGCGAGTCAGGAGACCTGCTAGCAAGGGATAGGAAGCTCCCAAAGATTCAGGAAGGAGATCTACTCGCGATCCTGAATGCAGGGGCCTACGGCTATTCGATGAGCTCCCAATACAACTCCAGGCCCAGGTGCACAGAGGTTCTCGTCAAGGACGGAAGCTACTGCGCCATCAGGGAGAGAGAAAGCTTCCAGGATCTGCTAAGAGGTCAGAAGTACCCGCCTTGGCTCCAATAAGAATCTAAAGACATTCTCAATGTTTGTTGCCTGTTTCTTGCATGGTGGCCAATACCTTTAGGTTATCACGCAGTATATACTGTATGCCTCTCTTACAATCCGTAAAGTATCCTCTGACTAATCGATTGGAATCCGAAAGCCCTTGCAGAATACTCTTGATCTCATCTTCAGGAAAGCCGAATAGTCTCTTAAGTTCCGCAACGATTACAGGTCCTTTGATGTTGAAATATCTGAGAAGAACTTCTTTTTTTGCCCTACAGGAACTGATTTTGTTCCGTTCCTCAAAGATTTCCTGAGGCAAAGCCTTTTGGGGTGTAACCCTTCTCACGATGGACCACCCGCTTGGCATTTTTTCTGTATCTGCCCGAGCTATCATGAAGGATTTGTCAAGTTTTCCTATGCTCTTAGCCACCAGCTTCCTTTTGACTTTGAGTATCTTGCGGACGGTGGACGATGACACCGGACCCTCCCTACGAATTACTTCCAAAGTTTGCATGTCAAAATCCCTCAATTTCGGCTTTTTTCTTAATGCGACGTAGTAGAAAGGCCAGTCTTCTATGGGAATAATGCACAGGTTTCTCTTGAAAAGGCATCCGTAGAATAGCTTCTTCTCCTTATAACTAAGGCTGTTGACCCACGCCCAAATGGTCGGGTAGACCGGAACCTTCATAGATTGCTGTACGCTTGGCAATCCTGGATGATGAAACAGGGCGACTAGGCCGACCTCCCTAACGATTCGGAGGAGGTCTTCCTTTGTTTCGCCCCTTAAGCTTGGTGTTGCATGCTGTTGTTGCGTTTCAAACTTTGCTATGGTCTCTTCCGGAAAGAGGACCCTCATTTAACCCACCTTTCACTCAAGTTCTTATGGTCTCCGAAGTTTCCCCGAGGGTTCCTAACCTCTTACGGACTTGTGTGCTGGAACGTTGTTGTTATTAGTATTCGCTCTCCATAAATCTGACGGTTTCGACATGCGCCACTTGCCAAATGATGAAAGTCAGGATTCCTTGACAGGCCAAGAAAGAGAACGAGCTATCTAATACTTGATGCAATCACTGGAGGCGCAGATTTCGCTATAACAATAGCTGAGAAGTCCAAGAACAAGGAACCTTGGATTGTTGCCATAGACTTTGATTCAAAAGAACACGTTAGAGATGCTCATAATGGTGT
Organism: uncultured Candidatus Bathyarchaeia archaeon; assembly: GCA_964490655.1. Classification (GTDB taxonomy): domain Archaea; phylum Thermoproteota; class Bathyarchaeia; order Bathyarchaeales; family WAQA01; genus CAZBDB01. The sequence goes on from CAZBDB010000021.1 coordinate 5,754, forward strand.
GAAGGATAAGTGCAGCCAGCATAGTGCGCATTGATCAGGTCTTTCCAAAGATCGATCCGTCGTCATAGGGAAGTCCTCCACTCGAATAGGGCTTCCTGGGCTTGAATGGATACTTCTCAATGGTGTCCTCGTTTAGCTCTATTCCTAAGCCGGGCTCTTTGGGCAAGCGAATATATCCGTCCTTTACGACAGGTGGGTTGACCAGTATATCGTTGTGTTCTCCTTTGTGATAGCTTGCATACTCTTGGATGATGAAGTTGGGTATGCAAGCGTCCAGCTGAACGCTGACAGCCACGGCTATTGGCCCATACGGATTATGTGGGGCGACGGATATGTAATATGCTTCAGCCATAGCGGCGATCTTCTTACATTCCAGTATGCCTCCTGCATGGCAAGGATCTGGCTGGGCAACGGAGACCGCACGCTTCTCGAAAAGCTCTCTGAAGCCAAACTTTGTGTAAAGCCTCTCCCCGCTGGCTATCGGGATCTTGGTGGCTCTTGCCACTTCGGCCATCGCATCCACATTTTCAGGTTGAACCGGCTCCTCGAACCAGAAGGGATTATACGGCTCGACTGCCTTAGCCAAGTTTATGGCTGTGCCTGGACTCAAGTTTCCATGCTCGTGTACCATCAGGGCTACGTCGTCGCCAACAGCTTCTCTCAGGGCTTCCGTGATCTTGACAGCGTTCCGAAATACCTCAGGCTTGACGGTTCCCCAGTGTGGCCCTAAGATGGGATCGAACTTCAGGGCTGTGTAGCCTTGCTGAACTAGCGATCGACCTCTTTCAGCAAACTCTTCAGGAGTCCTCCCGCCGACATGCGTGTAGACTCGTATCTTATCGCGACATGGACCGCCTAACAGGTTGTAGACGGGTTGACCTAATTTCTTCCCTATTATGTCCAAGCGCGTGCTCTAAGCCGCTAGCCGCTGAAAGGACAACGGGGCCGCCTATCCAGAATCCTCCTCTGTACATGACTTGCCAATGGTGTTCGACGTGGAAGGGGTCTTTTCCTATCAGATAGGAGCTGAGCTCTCTTATAGCTGCGACTACGCTTTCAGCCTTTCCCTCAAGGGTTGCCTCCCCTAAACCATAGATTCCCTCATCTGTCTCAACCTTGACCACGCACCAGTTCCGCGCATATCCATCATAGACTAGAAGAGTCTTCACATCTTCTATTCTCAAGACAAGAACCACCCGAACGATCCCGATTCTGCGTCCAGTTCATCGGCTAGACTTATTTGAGTTTCGGCAGTCTCTGACCAGCATCATTCTTGGCGTTGACCTTATGGCATCTAGCTGAAGAAGTCAAGCATACACAGTGAACCCACCAGACTACAGAACTCTAATAAACATACAATGCACATTGTGCAGCAGGGGAGTCGTGTAACGTTATGAGGAAAATATCTTACACAATGCTCATTCTGATTCTCGCTGCTTCGTCTTTGACATTTGGCATGACAACTGCTTATCTATATAACGTTCAGGCAAGACTCTCAGGTGACTACGAGCTTCTTAGGCAAAACTACGCTAGCGTGCGCGCGCGCTACCATAATCTCACATGGCAATACGAATATCTCAGATGGCAGTACGAACATAACAGGACTAAGCTATGTCTCTTTGACTCTTCTCGCTCCATATTGCCAGGCCATCCATCCGAAGTTCCGAATGTTCTCATTACCTACCCAGACGGCTTCCGGGACTATGCTGTCGCCATACTGAAGATATGCGACACCGCTCTATCCAAATACGTTGAGGTCTTTGGGATGAGTACATCGGACATACATGTTCTAATAAACACTAGTTCGTCAGACCTTTCGCTCGGCTGTAGTACTGGGGATTACAGAATCTTCCTTTACTTACCAGGGGAGAGATATTTTCGGCCTCCACCATACGGTCCTAATCATGTATATGGATACATCCATGAGATAGGGCATCTAATGTTTTTGACATACAACGAGGGATTTAACGAGGGGTGGTCACACTACACGGCCTCCAAAATCGTGGACCAAGTGTATCATGAACTAGGCGATGACGCTTGGCCTCAACCCTACAACTACTCTAGGACAGAAGGAATGGAGAGATTTCTCAGGGATATAAACGACCCTAGCAAATGCCAACCGAATACTGTGTATGCAGCTGGCAAGATCCTGTACACGATTGAACAAAGACATGGACCAGCCATCTTCAAATCAGCCATAGACAAAATGCAGCCAACCTACATTGGCATGTATCGGCACCCACTCTACAGGCTGGAAGAGTTCAGGAACGCCCTCGCAGAACTCACCAACGATACAGGCATCATAGACCTATTCTCGGAAAACGGTTTCTAGGACCAAGTGGCGGAGCCAATGCAAAAGAAGCAGCGACCCAAACGTTCCGAGAGGAAAGTCATCTCAGTGCGCTCCCAACGATGAAGGCAAGCAAAGCAAACATCATCCATAACAGGACTACGTTCTTGATCCTTCTAGCGTTCTGTCGTGAATAATCGCGAATGAGCAGCAGAGAGGATGAGATAAAGCCAGCATCAGCGATGAGAACGAAGGGAAGAAACCAGAAGGAGACAAGTTTGAGATAAACCGGTGCTAGGCTTAGACCAGAAGCCAAAACGTAGAAGAAGGAAGCTACATAGGCCCCAGCCTTCTCCCCATACGAGACAACGATTGTTCTTATATTCTTGTCCCTATCTCCTTCGACATCTACTATGCCCTTCGTCACTTCTCTGCCAGTGCACGCGAGAAAGGCAAGCACAGCAAACAGAAGCGCCGCTGGTTCAAGCACTGCTCCAACTAGGAAGCCCCCATATATGAGCGGAATCGAGACGCAGAGACTCACCAGTAAGTTTCCTAGAAAACCGGTCTGTTTTCCCTTTGTGTTGTAGGTTACCGAGACGATCAAGGTAAGAATCGCTACTGCGAGACATGGGAGATTGGTGAATAAAGCAGCCACTAGGCCTATTGAGATCAGGCTGGCAGCGAGGAATAGGCTCTCGCTGGTCGAGACCAATCCGCTTGGAATCGGTCGGTCGGGCTCGTTTATCCTGTCGATCTCCCTATCCCAGTAGTCGTTTATCGCCATAGACGCTCCTGTCAACGTGAAGCCCGTGAGAAACCCCAAGAAAAACTTAAGGCCGGCGTCGGAAACGGACGGCGTCTCCACCTGGACGACGAAGGCTCCGACTATAACGGCGAAGCCCATCATCAGGCAATTAACAGGCCGGATCAGCCTGATGAATCCAAGGAGTTTCTCCGTGCTCGTCTCCTACACCATTCCCTGCAAAGAGTATGTAGAAAGATTGGCCATGCTAATGCGTCTTGAAGAGCAAGATCACCCCAAGTGCTCTCGTTCTATCCTCGAGCAGCATCTTGTAGGCTTTCTCTGCTTCCCGCCATGGATATCGATGGGTAATGAGGTGGTTGATTTTCAGAACGCCTGCTGAGATCAAGTCGAAGAAGAGTTCAGTGTTCCTCCTCCTCGTCCATGGATTGTATGGGGTTTCGCATGCTGGTTGGCTGCTGAAGTGGGTTCCGACTATTCGCCGACTTGGACTGTTGACCTCATCGTGGAAGTCTAGGACTGTCTTACCCCTTGGAGAGCTCAGAACCACGAGGCAACCTTGACGCTTGATTAGCCCCATGGCCTTCGGAACAACATCGGGGTTTCCAGTCACCTCGAAGACCTTGTCAGCCATCCTCCCTCTAGTCAATTCCTCAACGGATGCCTTGACATCATCCCATCTGTCACCACCCAAAGTAGCCGTTGCACCTGAGACTTTGGACAGTTTGAGTCTCCCTTCGGCTAGGTCTACAGCTATAACTGGAAACGCACCTGCAATCCGTGAGAATATCGTGGCCATCTGGCCTAGGAGCCCAAGACCCACGACAACAACGGATTCACCCATCGACACATTAGCGAGCCGAACTGAATTCATAACCCCGGAGGCTATCGTGTGGAAGCAAGCCTCCTCAAGCCGAACATTATCAGGAACCTTGACAAGACTTTCAGCTTCCACCACGGCATGGGTGGCGTGAGGTGATGTCGATGCAACTCTGTCTCCAACCTCCAACTCTTCCACTTCACGTCCAACATCTATGATCCTGCCGACACTTGAGTACCCAGCTACGAAGGGATACTTGACATAATTCGACCATGCCGACGACTCAGGGAAATCTCCCGTCAGGGCCGTCAATTCGGTTCCCGTACTGATCAGTGAGGCTTCAGTCTCGATCAGGGTTTCTCTCTCTTTGATCTCGCCGATCTTAAATCTTTCGATCTGGATCTTCAACTGGCTTGGAAAAGTTACCCTAAAGCCTTCCAATTCGATCTCCTGCAAAACCACCGTGAATACTAGATCAGAGACCCACTATGGTTTTAATGTTTTCCATTGGATTCTACAAGTTTGATTCTACACTAGACTAGAAACACATTTAAGCCCGAGGTTTTGAGGTATAAATGTGCCATGTTCGTTTTCAGCCTTCTACATTTGAACGAGGCGTTTTCATGAAACTGGAAATCCTTGATGCAAAAGAAACTGTCTTGACGGACGTAGAGATTCGTATGCTTGCTGAGATTGAAGAGCATCCGAATGTGCGGAAGTGGGCTAGCCACGCTTATGGGGGAAGTGTTGAGAGAATGTATGCGTGGTTCAGGAAGTCCCTGTCCGAGCTTCCAAGGAGCAGCAACGAGTTCCTTGTGGCAGAAGTTGACAGGAGCGTTGTCGGTTTTGTGGGCATCCGTAGATTCGGCGGAAATATGAGTCATGTCGGTGAGGTCGGAGTAATGGTTCATCCTGGGCAACAGAACAAGGGAATCGGGACAGCCTTATTGGAAGCGTGCATCCACATCGCAAGAGAACGAGGTTTTGAGAGACTGGAAGCAGACACTCTGGCTCAAAATGAGGCTATGGTACGGATTGCCAGAAAAGCTGGATTTGTGTTAGAAGGAAAAAGGAGAAGGCGCTACAAGAGAGGTCATACGTATCTCGACGAAGCTTTGTTGGCGACTAATCTTAACGAGAGATGAATATCTACTGAGCCAAGCAACCTGTTTACTTTCGGTCTTTAGCTAGCTAGCTGGTCATATGATGCAGGGATTCGATTTTGATTCGTCACAATATGCTAGCTAGCTCTTACCCTTTTCTCCTTCTTTCTGATCGAGACCAAGACCGATATAGCAGCAAATAACACAAGCACACCCAGGATGACCAAGGAAACGATTTTTAGAAGGATACCTAGCACGACAACTATAGGGGAACCAAGGATTGATAATCCTAGCAAAACAACTAGGGCGTCAGCTATTTTTTGGAGAAGATATTTCAGGAAGCCATATAACCCGCCTTTTTCGATGATCTTGTCGTAGAGGAACCATCCGACAGCAGCGAAATACATAGCGGATAGGAGGAGAACCCAAGGTTCTCGCAAGCCTAAGAGGATGAAGATTATCAATATAGGGATGCCTATACCTGTCGCAAAAAGTATAGTTAAGTCTCTAATCGCTTTGGTCTTTGATCCTTTCTTCTCTTTTGCAGGTGACTTGGACAAGATTCCTTCCTTTCTCGCTATACTCTCGGTCCATCACCGTTCTCTAACCAATCAAAAGGCTGCTATGCCTCTTCCAAATCTTCTCCTGTTATTTTATATCGTACGACTGCCCCGGTTTCACTGAGAACTGTGTTCAACACTTCTTCGCCTTTCGGATTAACCAAGCGAACGAGAAGATCGCATTGATACTCAATAAGACGAATTCTAAATTCGCAGCCAACTTCTAGTCCCCAGCCTGGTCCTCCTGGAACTGCCGGATCAATTATAAAGGTCTTATTGAAACTAGTGACACGATAGCCGAGCTCTTGCGCTATGTATTCGCCTTCCTTGTCGTAGATGGTCAGTCCTACATGGTTTTTCTCGGGATCAACACTCTCAAGGAACAATATGAATGCCTTTGGTTTACCTTGCCCCAAAACTGTTACTGTCAGGTAGTTCCTAACGAATAGAGGTCGACTGTGACCTGACTGTACGTCAATGTTTACACTCGTGGTGTTCTCCAAGTTGCCTTTCCATGATATTGTCGCTGGAAAAGAGAGACATTCGCCCTTCGTGATGTTATGTTTCTGGAATGCTACTGTACGGAAGTCCAAGTAAAGGTCGTCTACTCCGAGTCCCCAATATGAAACGGGAGCTAACCATACTTCTCCTTCATATCCTGTTGAATTGAAGACTATCGTTGCGCTGTATTCTTTGCCTATTTCCATCGTAGTGATATCACATATCAGCCCTATTGTGTATGTTCCTTCTTTCTCTACGGGTTCTTCTTCCTCTGTTGTTTCTTCTGGCAGTGGCAGTGTTAGATAATATCCTGCTACGCAGGCAACGAACACCAGCCCTATTATTACCGCAACAAGCAATCTCCTATCCATCTTTTATCCTCATTACAGCTAGCTAGCTAGGGGTAGGTCGATAGTGGATAAAAGACTAGCTAACATGGTTATTTCCCCATGAATTTCATAAAAAGGCCAGTCTAGACATTATTTTTCTAACTCTAGGGGATCTCCCGGCTTCTTAAGGAATACTGTTTGCTCTGATGATAAAAGACCGATCTTAGCTAGCTAGCTAAACTGGCTTGGAAAAGTCACCCTATAGCCTTCCAATTCGATCTCCTGCAAAACCA
>CAZBDB010000022.1:0-11986 GCA_964490655.1 uncultured Candidatus Bathyarchaeia archaeon
CTTGTCTTGGGCTGGCCACGGCGAGCCGGTTTCCATTCCCAGAACTATCTACGGAGCCAAGGGATGCATAAGAGGTTCCAGAATTATACTCGACGACGGAACCAAGACGGAGGTCAAGACTCTCTTTGAGAAAGAGGCCAGCAGCGAGATTAGGGAGAGATTCTTCCCCTACGGGATAACCGATCCCATGGCGCTGGAGACGCTTGAGTTCGTTCGAGCGATCGAGGAGGGGCGCGAGATGGAGACGAGTGGGCGGGAAGGATTGAGAGATCTTGCAGCTTCATATGCTTTGATCGAATCCTCACTCATGGGTAAATCGCTTAGGGTCGATGATGTAGAATCCGGCAAGATAGGAAGCTACGAGGAAGAGATCAACAAGTACTACGGCATATAGAAAGGACGTATGCAGATGAGGTTCTCTGAATTTGCCGACTTGCCAGTTATAGACTGTCATGTGCACTTCGGCGCAGGCCAGGCCAAACTAGCCCGCGAGGAACTGGAGAAGTTGGGTGAATCAATGGTGGATGTTATCAAGAAGGGAAGACTTAGCCAGATGTACGTGACGGCGCGTGATGCAGGACTCTACTTAAAGAGCAAGTACGGCGGCTTGTTCTATGCCGGCGGGTTTGTGCCTTGGTCTCAAGAGACTGATACACTGCCGGATGTCGACTGGCCGAGTTACGTAAGCTCGTTGGTCAAGGTGGGATTCGACGGGATAGGTGAGATGGGATCTAAGACTGTTCCCAGAGATAGGCATACTCCATTGGACGGTGAATATTATAGGGGTTTCTGGGAGTCCTGCGAGTCTTTCGATTTCCCAGTTCTATGTCATGTTGCTGATCCTGAGGAGTTTTGGGATGAAGATTTGGCTCCGGATTGGGCGAAGGAGCGCGGCTGGGTCTACTACATAGGTGATTATCCGGCCAAAGAGGAGCTCTACAAAGAGATGGAAAATGTTCTTGATGAGCATCCTGGTGTGAAGGTTGTTCTTTGCCATTTCTTCTTCATGTCTGCTGATCTTGAGAGGACCTCTGACTTTCTCGAGAGATATCGGAATGCCAACTTTGACCTCGCACTTGGGATTGAGCTTATGGATAACATGTCGCGGAGGAGGGACGATTGGAGGGAATTCTTCATGAAATATCAAGGTCGGATATTCTTTGGGACTGATATTGCGACACGACAGACGCTTCAAGAGGCGATCGACAGGATATGGCTTATCAGGAATTTCCTAGAATCTGATGAAGAGTTCTTCACTCCTACGACGGCTGATGCACTCTTGACGAGGTATGAGACACCCTTCATAGGATTGAAACTGCCGGAGGGGGCGCTAAGGGGAATATACTCTGAGAACTTCCAGAGACTATGGGGGAAAAGACCCAAGAATGTCTGCTTAGATGCGGCTATAGAAATGTTCATAGAGAAAGGTGAAGAAGTTATCGCTGAGGCTTTGAGAAGCTTCCTCTAGCAGGTCAGACTCCCTTCTGACATCATAGGAGAGTTGTATGTCTCTGCGGGCTTTAGTAGCCCTCACTTCGTTTGAAGACGATTATTTGCGGGGCAAGTAGAGTGTCGGTTCACTGGGCGCTTGATAGTTCGCTGATAAAGAAGCGCATAGTGTTCAATTTCAGTAAAGTGTCTCTGCAGCTCGACCTTTCCGAATCCTTGTTCAGCTCCTTCGCTGTTGACTTAGGCACGAAAGCTTTGCTCAATAGTCTGCGAAAGAACGACGCCATTGACTATTCTAGGATTATTGATCTTGGTTGCGGGTACGGTCCAATGGGATTGTTCCTGAAGGCGCAGGACTCTTCCCGCATTGTGCACATGGTTGACAGCGATGCATTAGCGGTCGCGTTCACTTCACATAATGCAGAGCTGAACGGCCTCCGCGTTACGGTCTATCCGAGTCTAGACTACGAACAGGTTAAAGACAGATTCTCTTTGATCGTCACGAATTTCCCAGCAAAGACTGGTACCAAGGGACTGCAAGCCTTCGTGTACGGCGCGTCCACACACCTTGCCAGCGACGGCACACTTGCCATGGTTGTGGTTCGCGAACTCACCGCAGCACTGGAGCAGGTACTTGATAGCCCTGCAATCAGGATTCTGTACAGAGAGCACAAAAAGGGCTACAGCATCTTCCACCTTGCATTCACAGCGGCGATTCGACTCGTCGCACAGAAGTATGAACGGCATGAGATGATCCTTTCACTCTCCAAGAAGTACAGAGTCAGGACGGCTGCGGGCTTGCCTGAATTTGACACTTTGAGTTTTGGGACGCGTGCGTTGTTTTCTCTCCTCAGAGATATGAAGGGCTACAGTTCTGTATCGGTGCTGGAGCCCCTTCAAGGCCACGGCGCGGTCGGTGTTATGGATCTGTTAAAGCCTACAGAACTGGTGCTCGTTTCGCGCGATCTGCTCTCCCTTAGATTTGCGGAACGCAATGTTGGAAGAAACTTCCGTATCAAACCCATCACTATGCTTGTCCCCTACCTTGAGAAAAGGCCAGAACAAGAGTTGATAGTATGGAATATTCAGCGAAAAAATGATCTCGCACTGAACACCTACAATCTGAAAGTGCTCTTGGAACGTACCGAGCCAATGCTGATGTATGGACGGGCTGCGCTTCTCCGTACACTAGTCAGAAAGGAACCTGTAACTGTTCTCAAGGAAACGTCGAAACGAAACTGCCGAGCACAATTACTGCGGCCCAAAAGGTGATCTCGCCCTAGTTGGAAGAGGTCATGGGTACAGTGAGAGAGGTCGGTTTGGCACAAGATGAGAAATGCTGAAGGTTTAGTTTGGCCTCAGAACAAAGGCTTTTTCCAGCGCTGTCAGTTTTGCTCAATCTTTATTAACTGTCTGTCTCATCCTTTAGGAAGATCGTAGACCGACTCATCAAGGCGTTTGGAAGTCCGAATGATGAAGAAGAAGGAGAACTTCAGTGAGTGGTTCGACGAGGCACTGTTCAACGCTGACATAGTTGACAACCGGTATCCGGTAAAAGGCTTTGCCGTGTACAAGGGTTGGGGGTCGAAGATTGTCAGGGGAATAACGGAGATGCTGGAGAAGGAGCTCGAAGCAACGGGACACGACCCCATGCTTTTCCCAGTCGTAATCCCGGAAGAGAGCTTTGCTAAGGAGGCTGAGCACATCAAGGGTTTCCATGCTGAAGTATTCTGGATAACGAAGGCTGGAGATAGGAAGCTGAAGAGAACGATGCTTCTGAGGCCGACTTCAGAGACGGCCATATATCCTCTGTTCAATTACTGGATCAGATCCCATGCGGATCTTCCATTGAAGATGCACCAAAGCGTATGCGTCTACCGCTATGAGACAAAGGCAACTAGACCACTACTAAGAATGCGTGAGTTCCTATGGAACGAGGCTCACACAGCTCATGCAGACTGGGAGGACGCGGAAAAGGAGGTCCATGAGGTCGTCGGAATCTACAATGAGGTCTTCAAGAGTCTAGGGCTCAGTTACCTGACGCTGAAACGTCCTGACTTCGACAAGTTTGCCGGAGCCGACTACTCTCTTGCCTTCGACGCTTGGAATCCAGATGGAAGGGTGAACCAGATCGGGACTGTTCATCATCTGGGTGAGAACTTCTCAAAAGCCTTCGAATTGACATACGAGGCCTTGGATGGAAGCCACAAGAACGTCTTCACGACCTGTCACGGATTCGGCATAAGCCGAACGCTAGCCGCCGTAATTGCCCAACACGGCGACGATCATGGTCTGGTTCTGCCGCCTGAGATAGCCCCAATACAGGTTGTCGTTGTTCCAATTCCCTACAAGGAGATTGATACGGAAGTAATGGAATACGCGAAGCAGGTCTATGAAAAGATAAAGGACGCAGGAATCAGAGTGCACCTAGATGATGACGAGAAGATGCAGCCTGGCGAGAAGTTCTATCATTGGGAGATGTATGGAGTCCCGGTACGCGCAGAAGTCGGCCCAAAAGATCTCAAGGACAGAAGCGTAACGCTCTCTGAGAGGGATAACCTCGAAAGGACCACGGTATCATTCAACAATCTAATCTCAGGAATCAATGAACTATTCGAGAAAATCATCGCAAACATCTCTAGGAATAGCCAAGCCGAACTTGAGAACTCGATCGTGGAAGCAACCACTGTGTCGGAACTCAAGAGAGCTATAAGAAACAGAAAGGTCGCTAGGACTTCTTGGTGTGGAGATGTAGCGTGCGCGGAGAAGATCAAAGAGGAGTCAGGCGGGGAGATCAGGGGCCACCGCTTCGATTCAGAGGAAGAACCAGAAAAGCCCTGTTTAGCTTGTGATGGCAAACCCGAAAAAGTCATATACGTGGCGAGGGCCTACTAACCCGTCATCCATAGCATAATCCTGGAGTGGCATTTCTAGCCGAATCGAACATAGAAAATTAATAAGAATTGAAAAAATCAGGATTGAAGAAATAATTTTCGTTCAAAGGTTTTCAAAGTTGTGGGGTGAAAATCATATTCTCCGTTCATCCTTTTTTGTAGCTCTTTAGCCTTTTCTATCGTTTCCTTTGTGTCAACAACGATCACTACATCTATGTCTCCCGGCTTCCCTCTAGCGAATCCGCCGATTATGACACAGCCTAGAACATGGTCTCCCAGTTCTTCAATTGCCTTTGACGTTATTTCTTTCAAGACCTCCTTCATCCACTCACCTCCTGCTCAATCATTTCCCTCAAATATTCAGCTGGAGTCTTCCCTAGCTCTTCAGCTTTAGCCACAAATCTGTCCTTGATCTCCAAAGGAACTCTAGTGGAGACGGGTTCCATTCTTCGCTGTGCTGACCTTAGAGCAGAAATCATCTTAGAGATTTCGCTCTGAGTTAACGCTAATCTGTGCAAGACCTGTTCTCCTTCTTTGACCAGCAGTTCTGCTTTCGCCACTTTTCCCCTTACTCCACCGATTCTGGATTCGACTTCGGAGGTTGAGATCTCTAGAATCACGGGATACTGTGGTGTCCATGCCTCATCTATTTCGTATAGTTGGATCTCCTCTCTCATGCATTACACCGCTATGGTAGTGTGTTTACATGAAAACATTTATAACCTTTCCGGAGCAGATGGAGTATAGGGAGCATCAGTGAAGAAGATTTCCCTTGAAGATGATACTTACTGGAAACTGCTAGATTTGAAGGTTAGGATGAGATGTCGAACATGGAAAGAGCTCATAGACAAGCTGCATAAAGACACTGAGCAAAGCAATAAGTAGTCAAGTCTTATTCTCCTTGACAGCCATCGAGTGTGGGTTAACCCTTGACGAAGATCGTGGTGCGAAAGTTTCAAGAGCGAGATGTGGAAGATGTAGCAGAGATCTTCGCCCAAGTCGGGCTAATTCGCAATTTGGAAGACCGGAGACGGTCGCTGAAGCACTTGAGAAAGGCAGCTAGAGAACCGGAATGGTACGACCATTACTTTGTGGCGGAGATGGATGGGAAGGTAGTCGGCAGAGTTATTCTTGAGGCGGCTTATCCTCCCTATTCAGAACTCATAAATCTGTATGTCCATTCAGATTACCGAGGTAGAGGCGTCGGCTCCAGTCTTGCTCAAAGCTGCATTGAAGCCGCAGCTGCACAAAGGTGTCCTGTATTGTCAGTTATGACAGATCCTGTTGGGAATCTGCCCGCTCACAGACTTTACTCGAAGTTCGGATTCAGACCAGGGATCTTGGGCGATCCTTCCAAGAAGAGAGGTCATATGTGGCTGTTCCGATTCTCTGAAAAGACATGCGTCTCAGAATTCCGGAGGAGACACCCGTTTGCAGAGCCATCCGTATCACAGTCTAAGGTAGATTTTCACGGTCGACTACTCTATCGCATGGCTTGGAGGGACCCTCAGACTGGTGAGAGGATGGGTTCATACATAGAGGGGCAACCGAGTCAAACTGCTGAAGGGACTATGCCAAGAATAGCTGGGTTCTCATATGAGGAGAAGAACTTAGGATTAGAAGCGGTAGTGAAGGAGCAAACCAACGTAATCAGGCGAGGAGAAACTTCAAGGTTTGCTGTTTCCCTTTGGAATCTCGGATCGGGAACTCTTCGCATAACCTCTGACGCCTCAATTCCAGAAGGGACAGAACTAACTCCTCAATCTCTCCTACCAATTGAGATCGATCCGAAGAACGAGAAGACCATCCAATTCGAGCTGACTTGGCCTTCAAGCTGCAATCTTCCTGAATTCACGTCTTTTCCTACGGTTCCAGTCACTTTCTTCTTCGAAATTGAAGGACTTGAACAGCCTCTTTTTGCTTCGGCGGGCTTCAGAAGAGAGAATCGTGTTGATCAGTGACTCGGTCAAGGGGCAATAGCCCAGGAAAGGATAGAAACGGATATATGAGGAAGTCGCATTAGACTGTTTGTGAGGGATACCTGAAATGGGTGATTTAGAAACAGACCTCTAAGAAACTTTCTGCTGAAAAGTCAGAGCATCTCAGAAAACCCCTCAAGAACGGAATTCGTGCAAACGGACGTGAAAGCCAGCCTAGGGACTTTGAACCCTCGACGGATCATCGGGCTCTTGGTCAGCAGTTGGATCTGTTCTCTATAGATGAGAGAATCGGTGTAGGCTTGGTTCTTTGGCATCCTAAAGGCGCGTTAGTGCGTAGGATGATCAGGGATTTCTGGGAAGATGAGCATCTGAAGAGTGGATATCAGCTTGTCAATACTCCGCATATTGCTCGGGGAGAACTCTGGAAGACATCTGGGCATTTGGAATATTATGCTGAGAACATGTACATCTTCGAGAAGGAAGGAGAACCGTACGTTGTTAAGCCTATGAACTGTCCCTTCCACATCCAGATCTACAGATCCAGACCTAGAAGCTACAAGGAACTCCCAATCAGATACGCCGAGTGGGGTACGGTCTACCGCTACGAGCGATCAGGAACCCTGCATGGTTTGCTGCGGGTCAGAGGATGTACCCAGGATGACGCCCACATCTTCTGTGCGCCCGATCAACTCGAAGAAGAGTTACCAAAGGCCCTAGATCTTGCAGAACACATCTTAAGAAGACTGGGGGTCACCGAATACAAGGTGGATCTTTCAACTAGAGACCCAGAAAAGCCTGGGCAATACATGGGTTCAGAAAGCGAATGGAAATCAGCAGAGAATGCCTTGGCTAGAACTCTTGAACAGAAAAATATTGCATACACAGAAATGCAAGGAGAAGCGGTATTCTATGGACCTAAGATTGACATTAGGATCGTCGATGCTTCACGGAAGGAGTGGCAATGCTCTACGATCCAGTTTGACTTCAACCTTCCGAAACGATTCAACTTAACTTATAAAGGATCGGACGGTGAGGAACACAGGCCCCTGGTGATCCATAGAGCACTGCTCGGGTCCATTGAACGCTTCTTCGCCATTCTCATCGAACACTACAAAGGAAGCTTTCCAACGTGGTTAGCCCCTGTTCAAGTGAGAGTTCTGCCAATTAGCGATAGACATAATCAGTACGCCAAAGACATCCATGAGAGACTTTCCGCTCTTGGCATAAGGTCAGAGCTTGACGATAGCTCCTCAACCCTTAGCTACAGGATAAGGGAAGCTGAGACCCAGAAGATTCCGTATATGGCGATATGCGGAAAACGAGAAGAAGAATCCAAAACCATATCTGTCAGAAAGCATGGACGCGAAGAACTAGGACCACTCACAATCAAAGAGTTCGTTAGAACAGTCCGGAACGAAAGAGAAGAGAGCACAATCAAAACCATCTAGCTGTTGATATTAGCGGCGTTATTCCTAGCTAGTCTTCTGTACATTAGCTCAAAATGGCGATTCAACTTCCCTTCACCAGTTGCCTTTTATCATTTTGGACACTCTAGTCTTATCATGCCTAGTAAGATTGTGGATACTTTTGCTGAGGCTTTTGATGGGATATACGCCAGGGTAATGATCACAGCTGATGACTTAGAGACGTTACGAAGGGCCGCGATGGATGTTGCATCTTCTCCTTCAGGACCCATAGGCAGAACCGAAGCGGGCATTGAGAAATGGGTCAGCAAAGATGAAACTCCTGATGGGCGCGTTGGAGTCATGATACAAGTTTGGAGTGGCTTGGAAGAAGGAGAACCTTTCAGTTCTGTTCTTCAAAAGTTTGAGAAGGAATTCTCATATCGAATAAGACAGAATGTGCTTGTGAAGCCTTTTACAGCTGTTTTTGATGCTCATCCAAGCCCTGAAGGCAGGATTGATGCTTTGGAGAGAATTGGACATTGTGGTGATGGGTATGAATGGGAAGAGGATCGATATGGACGCAGGATGATCATTGTCCCAACGATGGTGCCTGACTTCCAGATAGAGCGGTTCATAGGATATGGTTTCGGTGTAACAGGAGGCAATTTCTGGTACATGTGCAACAGAAAAGAGACTGTGATGGAAGCAGGAACAAAGGCTCTCAAAGCCATTAATGAAGTAGACGGTATAATCACACCGTACGGGATCTGTGCTGCTGGCTCAAAGGTCGAAACAAAATTCCCATGGATAGGAGGCACAACCAATCATCCCTACTGCCCATCTCTAAAAGATAGACTAGGAGAAGAATCTAAGGTTCCTGAGGGTGCCAATTTCATTCCGGAAATAGTGATACACGGAGTATCTCTTGACGCTGTAGGAAATGCAATGAAGGCAGGTATAGCGGTTATTCCGGACATGGATGATGTTATCACGATATCAGCTGGCAACTTTGGTGGGAAACTGGGAAAATACAAGATATTCTTGAGAGAGCTTTTCTCGTGATATTGGCGAGTGTGGAGCTTTGATTTCCAGGCGCCCGCTGTCTCAACTACCTTCATGTCTCAATAAGTGCTGGTATTTCGATATAGTGAGTTCTAGGAATACTTCTCCCATGGTCCAGTTGCCCATGAATTGCTCGAAATGGTGCTTCTCGTAGAGTCTTCTGGCATCTGGATTGGCTGTTGATGCCTCGATCTCTAGAGCTCCTCTTTCTAGGGAGTCCTCGATAGCAGCTTGAAGCAGCCTTGATCCCACGCCCTTATTCCTATATTCTGGAAGAACATAGAAAGCGGTTATGAAAGAGTTTGGACCGCCATCAATGATGTCTTCATGCATGACATACTTGATGAACCCTAAGAGTTTGCCCTTGTAATCAGCTACAAGTAATTCCTTGTTCTTGACTGCTCTTCTTATTGATTCTTCTCTGTTGATGTCAAAATTCAGCCATTCCGTGATACATCCATCAATGACCGAAATGTCTTCTTCTCTTGCTCTACGAACCTTCGTTCCACTTTCATAGTTCATAAGACTTCTCTCGATACGGAAGCATTTTAGCATTCTGATCAGATACTAAATGGAAGACTACTTCCACAGAAGTATCGGACGACAGGTGAAATGAAGGAATCTTTCTACAAGGGCTCCATTGGTTCTCTCAAGGAAATCTTGGAAGACAGGGGTAGAACTGAATCTTTCGAGAGAGGCTATCACAATAGCGCGCTAGAAATATACGGGGGGTATAGATTTTGCGAGTAGAAGTCATCCGCAAAATCATGGTTCAAGAGAGGGGGATAGGGGTATCGAATTTGACAGTAGATATCATTCGCAAATTGATGGTTCAAGAGAGACCGTGACTCTGGGAGTGTCAACGAACGCGTACTTAGTATGTCGATGGATACGAGCTCATGGACTATGAGAGCCTAGCATTCCTATCAAGGATCATTGGTAAACTCAGGAACCCGAACCTAAGCTCATCAATCCAGCAAAAGAGTTTAAGAAGGATCTCCCTATCAGAAAGTGATATGAATGTCTGAGGAAGTCGTCTGTTCCAAGGCTCTTAGAGATGGCGAGGAGCTTACGGTCAAGCTAGCGACTCCTCCGTTGTCTAAGAGATTGATCAAAGTTTTCTTGAGAACTCCTGAGTTATCGCAAACAAAACGTGAGTCAAGAATGAGGTTGTTTGGAGCACTTCGTAATCAAAGTTCTGATTACTTCTTTGTTGGTGAACGCGATGGAAAGATTGTAGGAACCTTGTGGTATTGCACTCCAGCAACTTGCAGGGAGATCGCTTACATGGGAGAAGTTGCCACCGAGGAGAAGCAACGGAGGAAAGGCATTGCCACAAGCCTCCTCGAAGTCGCAATCGAGGTCTTCAAGAGCGATGGCGGAAGAGCGATCTACATTACGAATCTATGTCCAAACGCGCCTCATCGGATCTACAGGAAACTTGGTTTTCAAGCCTATGGCTATGGACTGATAACCTACGGAGGCATAGTGAGGCTGACCCTCAATGAGAGAAGCGAAGACTTTGAGCGAGACTATTATGAGTACGACCCAAACACATCTATAAGAAGCGTCAACTGGGGAGACCTACCTCACTTCATAGCTCTCCTGAACTATCCTCACCCATGGATTGTAAGAGCACACAACTTCGGCCTCACTGGGCCTGGAGTCTTCGACGAGCTCGGACGCTCATTCATGAACTTCATGAAAACCCTCAAGGAAGGCAACATATGCCTCGTCCTAGAAGACAGCAACAAGAGAATGGTCGGAACAGCATATTCTTCCTCTCTTCATGCCAGAAGTCAGTCTCACGTCAAGACGGTCGATTTCCTAGTCCATCCCAATTACTTCACTGAAGCAGCTGAGCTGCTCAAGATGCTTCTCCAAGAGTTAAGCGACGAAAAGGCTAAAAAACTCCAAGCCTATGCAGCCGCCCCAGACAGATCTAAGATGCAAATCCTGAAAGCATGCGGTTTCAACAAAGAAGCAACCATGCCAGACCAGCTGCAAATAGGTAGCAAGAAAATCGATCTTGAGATACACTCAACCTTTCTATGAAGACGAACCACATTAGCTGACCATCCCTCTGCCAAGCTTCTGCATTGCTAAGATGTCTAGTCGACGAACTCCTTCTGTCACATATGTTGCGAATCGGAACACACCAGCAACGAGTAAAATGCTTAATTAACGGAAAGCAAGGTAAGAATAGAGCTTGGGTGAAGCTTCACACCGAAGAGAAGAAGAGAATTGCTGACAAAGATCAAGAAGAAAGTTCAATCTTGGATCTCGCTTGAAGCTGAGGTCGCTGTTAAGACTGGCCTGACCCCAAACCAGATCAGCGCATTAGGAGTGATCTTCGCTGCAGTTTCAGGTCTGCTCTATTGGCTGGCAGGAACCACCCTCAATAAACATTGGTCCAACTTTATGATTTTAGCCCCCATCTTCATATTGATCTCAGGCTTCTGCGACGCCCTCGACGGGGCCATGGCAAGATTACACGGAAAAACCACGGTCTTCGGCGGATTCCTAGATTCTCTACTGGACAGATACGCGGACGCAGCCATCTATTCCGGTATCATAATGGGAGGGCTATGTGACATCGGCTGGGGAGTGATCGCCCTTGTCGGATCTCTGCTCGTGAGCTATGCAAGAGCCAGATCCGAAGCAGCAGGCGTCAAAATGGAGACGATTGGTATAGCCGAGCGTGCTGACCGGCTCCTCATAATAGTCTTCGGAAGCTTCATAAGCCTAGTATGGCGAGAAGCGCTAAGATGGTGCGTGATCCTACTCGCCATTTTGACGAACTTCACCGTACTACAACGAGCGACACACTTCTATAGGAGGGCTAACCCAAGGAAAGGGGACCTTACTGAACCTTCTCCCGATTCTTGATACTTCTGCATCTCACGTAAGATGCTAGGCCAAAATTCGCTTGATCTCCTCGAAGACGCTTATCCACATCTCCCATGTTAGCCTGCCTGTCTGAGTGTTTTGTCTGCTCGGATGGTATGAGGTTCCGAGAGTAGGCATGCCCTTGAGCTCACAGAATCCTCCATGTTGAAAACGCGGTTTCAGCCCGCTATCTCTTGGGCATACGTATCTCATATACGCGTCGAAGGCTATCCTTCCGAGAGTCAAGACAATATCAACCTTATCGAGAAGTCTTACCTCTTCTAAGAGATGTTCGGAACAGTTTCTTATCTCCTCCGCGACGGGTCTATTGCGCGGAGGAGCACAA
>CAZBDB010000023.1:0-1997 GCA_964490655.1 uncultured Candidatus Bathyarchaeia archaeon
CATCTCCACGGCTTTCTGCAGTGGAAGACGAAAGCCGAGGGCTCCAAGACTGAGGTTTTTGTACAAGGGCTCTTACACTCCTCCATTCTAGCTCTTGTGGACGACTACAGGTACTCTGTCACTCCATATTAATCTGAGGCTTATGTACGCCTTAACTTCTGCGTTCATAAGTATAGACTAAACCATGCATTGACCGGTGAGTAGGAAAGAAGAACGGAGGCTCGACGGGTATTCTGAGAAAAGATCAAAGGCAATCGGTCTGACAGAATGGCTGGAGTGGAAAGTCATATATCCCCGCCGCTGTAATTCACCCAGTTAGACTTGTGCTATCATGGAAGTATGCTATATGCTGTTAATTGATGGTCACCTTGACTTGGCTATGAATGCACTGATTTGGAACAGAGATCTGTCTCAAACTGTTTCTGAGATCCGCAGGCAAGAACAAGGAATGGCTCAAAAGGGAAGAGCTATGGGGACAGTTGCCTTCCCCGAGATGCGAGCAGGCGAGGTAGGAGTGTGTCTTGCCACGCTTATTGCCCGAATATCCCGGAAGAACAATCCACTCACAGGATATAACAGTCCAGAGATTGCATACGCCATGGCTCAAGGGCAGCTGGCTTACTATCGCATCCTCGAATCTCAAGGCCACATTCGCACCATCAAAGACTGGGAAACTTTGAGTCTGCACGTAGAAGAGTGGCGGCAACGATCTCGCAGGGATGCCCGCCTTGGGTTTATCCTGGCGATGGAGGGAGCCGACCCCATCATAAACCCTGATCAGCTCAAATCTTGGTGGGAAGACGGGCTTCGAGTAGTGAGCTTGTCGCATTATGGATTGAGCACCTACGCTCACGGCACTGGAACGAGAGGCGGCCTGACATCCTTCGGGCGTCGGCTTTTAGAGAAAATGCGGTCCATGGGCATGATATTAGACGTCACTCATCTATCGGATCAGAGCTTCTGGGAGGCGTTGGATATCTTTGATGGTCCCGTCATTGCCAGCCACAATAACTGTCGAGCATTGGTTCCAGGAGACAGACAATTCTCAGATGAGCAGATCCATGCTTTGATTAAGCGAGACGCGGTAATCGGCATAGCATTGGACGCTTGGATGCTTTATCCTAGATGGATTAAGGGGAAGACATCGAACAGCTTAGTCAGTTTAGAAGCTGTGGCAGACCAAATAGACCATGTGTGCAAGTTAGCCGGAAACAGCCGACACGTAGCCATCGGAAGCGACTTAGACGGAGGATACGGTAAAGAACAATGTCCCCATGATTTGGATACCATTGCTGACTTGCAGAAGATTACGAGCCTTTTACAGAAGAAAGGTTACAGCGAAGAAGACATAAGGCTAATAATGCACGGAAACTGGCTGCGACTATTTCATACTGCATGGATCGAGTTTTGAGCGATAAGAAGATGGTGATCTCGCCTAAGACAGGAAAGTCTGAAAACTTGGCTAAACATAAAGCAATGATTCCTCTTACGGTTTCCGCTGCGTTGCTGTTAACCAAGTAATGTTTGAAAGCTTAGGATACCACAATATTAAAGATAGGCCTGAGCTTTGACGAAGATCTACGGATCTAACGCATGAACTTAACTCTTTCGGCCCTGTTCACTAATGCAGAAGAGAGTTCACCTGGTCCAAAGTTCCCTTTTTAAAAGGTCTCTGACGGCCGCCCGGATCGCTGCGCTTCTGCTTGGGTACATGTTCTCCCTTACGAGTTCATCTAGGCCTTCTAGATAAGCTTCAGGGAGCAGAACTGTGACGAGCTTCATAACCATAACCCCGGTGTATATAGCGACATGTTTAATTACTAATATGTTTTCGCTTATAATCATTTACCGAAGCAGATAAAAGCCCAAGACACGATACTCAAAAACACTTGTCAATCACAGAAATGCGTCGGGGATCTAGGAAATGGACGGACTCAATCCTAAGAGATTCGTAGAGAAGCAAGTCGAGGAGATAAGAAACACAATCGGAAACAAGA
>CAZBDB010000023.1:2097-5262 GCA_964490655.1 uncultured Candidatus Bathyarchaeia archaeon
AAGGTATTCCGGGAGAACTTCTACACAACCCTCAGCGAAGCAGCTAAGGATGAGGAAAGCCAAATCCTAGTTCAGGGAACTATACTTGCGGATATCGTCGAAACCAAAGGCGGGATAAAAACTCAGCATAATGTCCTCGAGCAGATTGGGGTCAACACCTCAGAAAGGTATGGTTTCAAGGTGGTCGAGCCGTTGGCAAGCCTATACAAAGACGGCGTCAGAAAGGTAGCGAGGTACCTAAAGATTCCGCCTGAGCTCTCTGAACGCCAACCTTTCCCTGGTCCTGGGCTTATTGTTCGGGTTGTGGGGGAAGTACGACCGGACAAATTAGAGACTCTCAAGAGGGCGACTGCGATAGCTGAAATGGGACTAGCCAAACAGAAAGCGGACCAATACTTCGTAGCGATCATTGATAATCGAGAGCGGACTGTGCAGCGAATCCTCAGTGGTATCAGGAGCTTAGTTGCAGGCTCTTTAGGCGTAGGGCTAGAAGAAGTCTCTGCTAGAATCCTTAGAGATAAGGCAACAGGAGTGAGATGGAAATCACGTGTGTACGGGGATATTCTAGCCCTAGAGTGCAGGAGAACCACAGGCGAGTTCTATCTTCCGCCTGTTGACGACTTGGTCACCTTGCAGGATGCCGTGATCTCGGGGAACCCGTCTGTCGCAAGGCTCTTGTATGAAATCTCCTGCTTAGAAGAGAAGAAGCCCTATTTAATCGCAGTCAGAGCCGTAAAGACGAAGGACTTCATAACGGCTGAAGTGGCCGATGTGCCGTGGTCAACTCTGGAAGAGACTGCATATAGGATTCTTGAAGATTGCCCAGAAGTTTCGAGCGTTTACTATGATGTGACTCCGAAGCCTCCGGCGACGATCGAGATGGAATAAGCCTTCAACTAGGTGCCTTAATAAGGGTCTTTATGGAACGAATTCTGAGCGAGTGACATAGGCGATGAGAGTTAGGGTTCACAGGATCGAGTCAATAAAGAATCCAGAGGGAAACCTAGGCAAGCGGATAGAGCTCGTCGAGGAGAGCGTAGTGCCAAGGTTCGCGATAAGACCTCAATCCGAGGAGGCGAGAATGGTTCAGGACATGGTTCGCGCTCTCCAACAACAACTCCCAACGTTCCCATTACAGTCCCAGATCAACGTTCCAAAGATCATATTGTTTCTAACCGAGCAGGAATACGAGGAACTAGGGATAGACTTCAACGTTAATCAAGTATACGATATTGATCTCTCGAATAAGACAATAGATTTCACTAAGGTCGCCTAACCGAAGCGGAGAAGAATTGAAACCAGCATCGGACATCAATAGGTTCTATAGAACAAACGAAGAATATTTCTCTAGATTAGGAGAGAAAGAGTTCAGGAAGTGGTTCTCAAAATATCACAGTCACCTGAGGAGTCATGACGGAAGCCTGGTCCTCGACGTTGGATGCGGCGTGGGGCAGGTTGTGGACAGATTGGCTCGGGACGGATTTGCGGCGATCGGGGTTGACATCTCGCCCATTGGCATAAAGACATACGCTAGGAGAAAGAGGATCCAGCAAGCATCTTTCATCGTGGCTAGCTGCTACAAGATGCCCTTCAGAGACAACGTTTTCAACTCGGTTGGCTGCCTAGGCGTCTTGGAGCACCTTGACAACCCCGAGCTCTGCATGCAAGAAATGACGAGAGTCACGATGCACTATGGAAAGGTCGTAATCGCAAGCCCAAACTTGCTATGTCCGGTTTATGCAGGCAGCTTCAGAGTTATGTTAGAGAACGTGAAGATGCTCCTCAAAAGGATTTTCAGGTCTGGTGAAAGCGCCGGTTTTGAGCGCAGGGAGCCCGTCTTGGACGATTCCGAAAGGGTTATCGAAAAAGACCTAGACGCAGTAACCTTGACAGACTCGGTTACTGTTAGGAGGCTCCTGACTCAGAAGGGGATCAAGATAACTTATCAGTCATCATACCTAGGCTCAAGGAGGATAATCGATGTACTTTCGACGCTCCCGCTTCTTAGGAGTATCGGCGGAGGAATCTTTCTCGTAGGGAGAAAAATGGCTAAAGGACTCTGAACGCAACCGGAGCCATTTGAAACGTGAAGGTTAGAGCACATGTCTATGTAAGCGGCTTTGTCCAAGGGGTGTTCTTCCGCTACGAGACCAGAAGGCGAGCCCGTCAGAAGAACGTCACAGGCTGGGTGAGAAACTTGCCGGATGGAAGGGTTGAGGCCATATTCGAAGGTGAGAAGGGTGATGTCTTAGATACGATCTCCTTCTGCCGCGGGGGCCCTCCTGGAGCGGTGGTTAGAGATGTCAGGGTCTACTGGGAGGAACCGACAGGCGAGTCTAAGGACTTCAGGATAACTTACAGCTAACCCGGTCCTACGCGGCATTCACTTCTGATAGGTTGACATGAATTCTAGAAGACTATCTCTCCGTCCTTGATCACTTTCGTGACGGTAAGCTTCTGTTTGCCAATTCTACTTTCGCCTTTGACATCGACGAAAGTGAACTTGCCTTCTTCAATCTTGAAAACAGTGAGGTCTGCACTTGCACCGATCTTCAGGGTTCCGATCTCATCCTGTTTACCAAGAACTTCGGCTGGTCTCGTCGTGCTGGCCCTAATCACCTCATCCAATGACAGACCGAGAAGTAGAAACTTCGACATGGTAGTAGGCATGTCATAAGCTGGACCGTTGAAACTGCCTCTGTGAAGATCAGTACTTATGGTGTCCGGCTTTATCCCTTGCTTCAGACCCTCCTCAGCTACCCACCACCGGAAGCTCCCAGCCCCGTGTCCTACATCCAATATTACGCCTCTCTTGATAGCGTCGAAGAATTCAGGTTGCACCCTTCCGTCTTTGTCTAGCAGTCCATCGTTTTGCTCTATCCGCAGACCATGGTATAGATGAGTTATGATGTCCCCTTTTTTCATGTACTTCAAAGCTTCCGGTTGATGATGATTCTCAGCCATCAGAAGGCAATCAGCCCTGTCCGCTGCATCTCTCGCTAGACGCAGCCCTTCAACGCCGTGGTGGGCCCACTTAACGCCCAAGATATTGTCGCGATTCCTCTCTATTACTCCTAAGGCGTCCTCTATATTGATGAACATCTCGTCGCGGCCGGCTATGAGTTTAGGCCATTCTTGTCTCCCTCTGGCGTACTCAATCATACC
>CAZBDB010000023.1:5362-11451 GCA_964490655.1 uncultured Candidatus Bathyarchaeia archaeon
GGCCGGCTATGAGTTTAGGCCATTCTTGTCTCCCTCTGGCGTACTCAATCATACCCAATGACTCAATGTTCAATAATGTGAATATTCGTGTTCTCGAAGCTTCTATCACATATCTCCTAAAGCCCATGTAATTGAGTTCTCCAGTGGACCCTGCGTCGAGAACAGTCGTGCTTCCTTTTGCCAAGCATATGAACTCTGGATCTATCGCGATGTGGGCAATTCTATAGCAACAGTGTACATGTAGGTCTATGAATCCAGGTGTTACTATCATGCCAGACGCGTCTACAATATGCCGGGCTTCAGCGGCGTTTATCCCCTTTCGCACGTCAACGATTCGCCCGTTAGATATGGCCACATCCTTGTGTTCATGAATCTCCTGAGAGGGATCTATTACTGTACCGTTCTTGACAACGATGTCTAACATCTGTTTCCACCTTGACTATTCCACATACGTTTCAGGAAGGAAGAGCTCGATGTGAGCCGCCGTTTGATATGGCGGTCTTTCTACAATCTTTGAGTGTCACTTCGATTTGCAAGCTATGGCATCTATCTCGACCATGATGGTCTCATCAGGTCTCGGGAGCTTCGAGACTTCGACACATGATCTAGCAGGAGCAGACTTGAAGTATGAGCTGTAGACTCGATTCATCTCTGAGTAGTTGTTCATGTCTGTGAGAAACACAGTGCACTTCAGAACATCGTCTAAGCTGCTTCCAGCTTCCTCAAGCGCCGCCCTCATCTGATCCATGACCGCCTTCGTCTGCTCCTTTATTCCTCCTTCAACTTGCTTTCCTGTTTTGGGATCGTGGGCCCCAATGCCTGAGATGAAGACCAGATCTCCTAGAATTGTTGTTTTCGAAAGTACCTTGCCCTCTCCGATGACTTTTCTCTTTGGATTTGCCAACATGTATCACCGATCGAGAGTATGCTCAGCGATCTCTATTTAAGCTTTTCAGAAGGATAAACAATTAATTGACTCATGTTTAAAGATCAAAGGAAAAGGTGAAAGAAGAAGCATGTCGAAGTATTCCAAAGAGGAGATAATTGAAAGATACAGCCTTCTGCAGAAGGACTTAGCCAAAAAGGGGATCGACATAGACAAGGTGAAAGAGAAGATCTCAAACTTCACAGTCGAAGTACCTTCGTGGATATTTGGTGCCTTCGGAGCAGGACGTTTCAGCGGCTACGTACCCCCAGGCGCTGCTAGAGATGTCTTTGAGAAGATCGACGACGCAGCCTTCGTCCACAGATTGACTGGTGCCACACCGAGAGTCAGCATCCATACCGGATGGGACGACCCTGACCAAGCTCCCTTCGATCAGATCCAAGCTGATTCTTTCAGAAAACTGATCGACTACGTAGAGAAGTCGGGTCTGGGAATAGGTGCCGTTAACCCTACGTACTTTCTTGAAGGAACACAATTCGGCAGCTTATCAGCAAATGACCCAAAGACCAGAAGCCGCCTGATCCAACACACTCTGGTTTCGGCGGAAGTGGCCTTGAAGTACGCGACCGGAGTCTTGACCCTTTGGTTTCCCGACGGGTCCCTCTATCCAGGGCAAGTGGATATGCGTACCGCAGAGCGCAATCTAGGGGAGTCCTTAAGAGAGATCTATCGGAGAATGCCTGAATCTGTTCGGATGCTCATTGAGTATAAGCTCTTTGAGCCCGGGACCTATCACACGGTAATTTCAGACGTTTCAGTTGCATCCGATATTGCTAGAAGCCTAGGGGAGAGAGCGGGTGTGCTTGTTGATCTGGGTCACCATGCACATGGAGTTAATGTTGAGCACGCAATCTCCAGGTTGACAGAGAATGAGATGCTTGGAGGCATCCATTTCAACAGTAGATACGCGGCAGACGATGATCATGCAGCTGAACCTAACATGCAACTCTTCAGGATCTTCTACGAATTGGTCAGAGGGGGGGTTATTGGCAACCAGGATCCCGAGGAGGATTGGGCTTGCATGATTGACCAGTGTTCTGCCTTGGAGAATCGAATAAATGCTGTGCTGCATTCGGTAGACTCTCTGATGATCTCCTATGCTAAGGCCTTGATAGTTGAGGAGAGCAAGCTGAGAAAAAAACAAGATAGGAACGAAATTATACTCGCAAACAGGGCTCTATTGGACGCATTTCTGACAGATGTTCGGCCGATCATCTACATGGCAAGACTGGAAAAGGGAATTGCGATCAACCCCGTAGAGGCGTATGTCGAATCTGGTTACCAGCAGAAGATAGAAGAAGAGAGGAAACAGCCTGGGGGCTAGCTTTGTTGAAGATCGCACGCTGATCGAAACTAATCGGTTGGCTTCGCCTCTGGTCTGTACAACCTTTTCTCGTATGCTGATCTCGGTTTGAACTTGCCTCGATACCGTCTCATTGAAGCCTTTCGACGTGCAATGTTCTGAAGTCTAGCTTGGGCCCTTGCTATCCGAGTTAAGGAAGGCCTCTTTGGTTTTCGGGGCTTGTATTCTGGTAGGACTACTTTCCCCAGGTGCTTCTTCCTTCTGCGTTTCTTTATGGGTCTTAACACGTTGGGTCGAGTGAATATCACAGTTCTCTCTTCCAGGTCTACCTCCTTTACCTTCCAGCCTGCGCTCAGCCAAGCTCTTGCCTGGGGAGTGCTTTTCATGTTCTTCCACCAATCCGCGTTCTTAATGGCTGGAGCTGGAAGGTTGGCGCCGATTATGCCCTCCAATCGAGAGAACTCAAGCTTGGCCCAGCTTGTCCATCGAGCCTTCCGGGACAAGTAGAAGGTGAGTGGGGTGTATTTACCAATGAACGCTCTTTGAGGTGACGCCAACTTCCTTGCACAGTTTAAGCAGACAGGGTATTCCCCGCGAACGAAATCGTCAGTTAGGCAGCTTTTGCAGAAGAGCCTTTTGCAGCGGGGACAGCGTCTTAGAGCATAATATGGCATAACTCGACCGCATAAGTTACACTCCTCCTTCGAACTTGGAGGGCGCGGCCCACCTAGGGGATAGAAAACAGTCCGCACCTACGCTAACGCCCCGCTACAACGAATAGAAACAGTGTTAACAAAGATAAACATTATCTGATGCACGCTCACGGCGCCTACTATTTCTGCTCCATCTGACGAGCGAAGTTTATCTGCAAATCGGTTATCAGGTTTCTAAGCCGATTTTTGGCTTCTCCGTCCAAATGGGGTTCCAACCGATCTACTAGGGAGATGATGCAGTCTATGGCGACATGTGCTCTTTCAAAATCCTTCTTGATTTCGTTCGTGCGCGGATCAACCCTCAATCCCATATACCTCCACGCCTGCTCGCTCAACAACATAACGAACAGCTGGAGAAGCTGATAAAGGTCTAAAAGGCCTATGTCAACTGGCTCTGCCTCCTTCTGTTCCGGCTCGTTTGATGCTGAGCTCAACTGCCCACCTCGCTCGATGCACTGTAAAATTGTTATCTTGACATCCTGCGGCTTGACTATTGTCTGATTTCCTTATATCATTTTACACAAGAGAATCTGCTGATCCTGACAAAGTCAACCGGACAGCTTGTTGAGATTCCAAGCAGCTTGGACGCGTCAATACTATTATGAAGGTTCTCTTATGGAAAACATATAAATGAAAAAGGCAGAGAGTTCATTTGTGCTTTTTGTGGGAAAGGAAATGTCCGTTAATCCTGTTGAACCAAGAGTGAAACCACCTCTTGATGAGGGCTTTCGACCGGCTGTGCTTTATAACCATGCGTTTCTTGATTCCGTCCGCAAATCTGGGAAAGAAGAGGCTCTAGGAATCGCTATTGAACGTAATAACGGGATGACCTCAGTTTCTGAGACAGCGATGTATGCTGAAGGTCACGAAATGGCGAAAGCTAATTTGCCTTACGCTGAGCGACTGGTAAAGACTCTTCTGTGGCAGTGGGGAGGGTGGAAAATCATAATCGGCGGATCCAGAAATGTCGGCGAACACATAAGAGATGAATACTCGCAGCAAGGTAAGCGAGCTTTTGACACCAAGTTCATGAGTGGTGTATACAAGAAGCCTTTCACTGTTGAAATTGTGGATTTTGACGATCTGCCGCAGCCTAAAGAGGAGAGAGTGTCCTTGGGGAGACATCTCGCTGGATGCCGCATCGGGTTTGATGCAGGAGCGAGTGACAGAAAAGTCGCGGCTGTTATCGACGGGAAAGTAGTATTTAGCGAAGAAGTGGTATGGGATCCTAAGAACCAGAGTGATCCGCAATACCATTATGATGGGATCATGAGTGCGCTGCGCGCAGCAGCCTCGCATATGCCGCGAGTTGATGCGATTGGTGTCAGTGCGGCGGGCATCTACATAAATAACCGCGTCAGGGTTGCATCGCTTTTCAGAGGAGTCCCTGAAGATCTATTTGACAAGAAGGTAAGTGACATGTTCCTAGATATGAAGAGAGAGTGGGGAGGCGTTCCACTGGAAGTAGCCAACGATGGAGATGTGACGGCGCTTGCCGGTGCGATGTCTTTGAATGATACCAACGTACTCGGCATCGCGCTAGGTTCGAGTGAGGCTGGCGGATACATAGATGGAGGGGGTTATATCACGGGATGGCTTAATGAACTTGCGTTTGTTCCAGTTGATTTGAATCCGCAGGCTCCCGTTGACGAGTGGTCGGGTGATCGGGGATGTGGCGTGCATTACTTCTCGCAGGAAGCTGTTATCAGACTCGCATCGGCGGCGGGGATTGTTCTCGATGAAATACGAGCCCCTGCGGAAAAGTTGAGACATGTCCAGAAAATGATGTCGAGAGGAGATGACAGCGCAAGGAAAATCTTTGAAACTATCGGGTGTTATATCGGGTACGGGATAGCTTATTATGCTGACTTTTATGATATCAAACATGTACCTATTCTTGGACGTGTTACTTCCGGAGACGGAGGGAATGTAATTCTTGAAAAGGCTGAAGAAGTTCTGGAACTTGAATTCCCCGACTTGGCGGCTCGGATAAAGGTTCATCTTCCTGGCGAGTCTGTCAGACGTGTCGGTCAGGCCATTGCAGCTGCAAGTCTTCCCGGTCTGAAGTGATGTGGGGGTTGTGAGCATGAAGTTTGAAAATGATACAGCAGAATTCTTCGTTCCCGACAACATATCTATTAAAGATGCACTAGAAAGGACAACGCATATGGGTATTGGTGCACATCCGGATGATCTTGAAATAATGGCATATCATGGAATTCTGGAATGCTTCATGAATGAGAAGAATTGGTTTCTTGGTGTGACCGTCACCAATGGTGCGGGAAGCCCAAGGGATGACCTATATGCGTCCTATTCTGATGAAGACATGCGAAAGGTGAGGAGGGTCGAACAGAAGAAAGCCGCAGTCGTGGGCGAATATGGCGGAATGGTTCTGTTGGATTACGTGAGTTCCTCCGTTAAAGACCCTGAAAACCATAACGTCAAGAAGGACCTAAAGAGATTGATATCGGCTGCAAGACCTTCTTACATATACACTCACAACCTTGCGGATAAGCATGACACGCACGTTGCAGTTGCTATTAGGGTCATTCAAGTATTAAGGGAACTTCCGCATGAAGAGCACCCGCAGAGGGTGTACGGCTGTGAGGTGTGGAGAGACCTCGATTGGATGGTTGATGAGGATAAAGTAGTTTTTGATGTTGGAGCTCATGAGAATCTAGCCGCCGCCCTTGCAAGCGTTTTCGACTCTCAAATATGTGGCGGGAAAAGGTACGATCTCGCTACTTTGGGAAGGAGAAGGGCCAACGCTACATACTACGAGTCTCACGGCACAGATATTACATCTGCAATGATCTATGCGATCGACCTTACACCTCTGATCAAGGAACCCAGACTAGACATAACGGAATTCACTACGAAACACATTAACAGGTTCAGACAAGACGTTTCTACGAGGCTGAGAGAGTTACTGCCAACAAGCTCCAAATGAAGAAATAAAGCTTTCAGTCACTCCTCTCAAAACACCGCATTCCGGAAATAGAGATACGAAACTCCATTAATGGAGGCTTCAAGAATGACCACTATAGTGGTGTATGAAATCTTTGAGGATGAATTTCTCGGACGTTTTGTTGAGAGGTCCAGATGGGTGTGTTTACGGTGGCAAGAG
>CAZBDB010000024.1:0-11029 GCA_964490655.1 uncultured Candidatus Bathyarchaeia archaeon
TGTAGATATGTTAGGTCTCAAGTAGTTCACATATGAGCGAATGTAAAGCTTAAATTTTAATCTTGTCTCCGTATTAACAGTCAAGTGGAGATTATGAGAACGAAGATCGCTGTTGCAACGGTTTCTGGGAGGGCATACTATAAGCTGGTGAAGGAGCTCAAAGAGAGGGGACTAGTCTTCCTAAGCTTGGTGCCGGGTGAGGCTATTCCTTCGACTATTAAGGTAGTGGTGACAACCGAGGAGGAGAAGCCTCTGATCGAACATCCCAATGTAGTGATCTTCCATGAGAAGGACGATCCGAAGACGGTTATCAATGAGGCACACCGATTAGCCTCAGATAAGGAAGTCTACGAAGAGGTCTCGATCGGCGTTGACCCAGGGAAGACCTTCGGAATAGCAATTCTATGTGACGGGAACGTCTCAAGGACAGAGGAGGGATTGAGCCTAGAACAGACGATTGACACAATTCTTACAGCTTTGAGGGATAATCCTGCTAACTCGTATACTGTGAAAATCGGAGGCGGGGTCCCAGAGCTAGCTGAGGAACTGGTACAAAGAATCAAGAAGGGATTGCCAGACGAGGTGGGAGTTGAGATCGTGAGTGAGGAAGGGACAAGCCACGGCGGCATGGAGAGTCTTGGACGAAGGTTGAGCGACGCCGATTCAGCTGTGTGGATAGCTCGAAAAAGGGGCGATAGAGCCTAGGAGCTGCAGCCGTGAGGTTGAATTTAGAGATGGGGAGGGCTCTACTTGTTGATGGTCCTGCCTCTGTTGCGTTGACCTCGGGATCAGCTACGGTTCTTGGCACTTCCATCAAAGAAGGATCCAGAATAGTGGTCAGAAATGGTAAGCGTCTGCCAATCGAGATCACAAGGAACGCGACCTTTGAATTGACGATGGGTGAAGCCTCCGCATTTCTAGAGCTCGAAGGGCTCGCTACGCCTGACTCGTGGAGATGTGCAGTTGATGATATTCTGGAACTGACCGGACGTATTTCGGTCCTTATCTTGGGCGGGGTTGACTCGGGTAAGACGAGCTTCTGCACTTATCTTGCGAATCGTGCAATAGAAAGAAGCTGGAAGGTTGCACTGATCGACGGAGATTTGGGACAGTCAGATATAAGTTCTCCAGCCACGATTGGCCTAGCATGTCTAAAGGCTTCGGTAGTTGACCTCTTCGAAGTCGAGGCTGACAACGTAGTCTTCGTGGGCCCCACAAGCCCAGCCAAAGCATTGGATGCTTGCTTGAACGCGTTCGCGACCCTGAAAGAGAGATGCGCAGAGATGGATTCTGACTTACTGATCGTAAACACGGGTGGCTGGATTGAAGGCGAAGATGCAGTGAACTACAAAGCTCAGATAGTTGACCTTTTCTCTCCGAATGTGATCGTGGCGGTCCAAGGAGGAGACGAACTGAATCCGATAGTTGGGAGACTGCGGGATTCGAGGATAGCTGTCGTCGACACTCCGAAAGCGATAAAGAGAAGAAGCCGCGAAGCAAGAAAAGCCCTACGTGAACTAGGTTACAAGAAGTACCTGAAAGGAGCAAAGGTGAAGTCCTACAATTTGAACTACATCGAAGTAAAAGGATATCATGAGCTGAGCGATAGTCTAATAGGGCTAGAGAAGGAGGGAGGCCTTCTCGTCGGACTTGAAGATCAAGAGGAAAGGTTCCTTGGAATAGGAGTCTTGTCAGGGATCGACCGTGAAAGAAGAACCCTGAAGGTATACACGCCTGTCACGGAGCCTTCGCCCAGAATTCTCCTAGGTCAGGTCAAGCTAAGTTTTGGTGGGAACGAGATCTGCTAGAGTCTGTTACGACCTCCAATTCTCGATTCTGAACATTGGGTCGATGGTCTTCACTTGAGGTGTCGTAGCGAAAGTCATCTTGTCGTCCATTGCCTTGAGCCAGATAGCGAGGATAGACAAAGGTTGGCGCGTAAGGTCACGAAGATCTAGGTGGATGGGGGCGGCGGCTGATATACATCTTTGCTGAAGGGCAGTTCTGCTTAACTGGGCAGATTGGGCATAGGGGATTCAGGGCTTTGCAGTATCTTCTTCCAAGTGCTATCAGGAGCATATGCACCGAGAGGTAATCCTTGGGTTGATACAGTTCTTGCAGGCTTCTCCTTACTACCTCATAGTCAGCCTTCGCCGGGGCTAAGCCAAGCCTCTTCGAAACCCTGTTTACATGAGTATCCACCGGGATGGTTGGCCTCTCTGCGCAGAACAAGAGCACAATGTCGGCGGTTTTCGGCCCAACGCCTGGAAGACCCATAAGCCTTTCGCGAGCCTCTTCGAGCGGCAAAGAGTGTATGAAGCCGAGGGAGCCTCCGTGTTCTTCCAGCACCAATTCTGAGATCTTCTTGATTTTCTTAGACTTGTTTCTGTAAAGGCCTGCGACTCTTAACGCTTCCTCTATCTCTTTCACGTCTGCATCTGCAAGTCTTTCCGGTGTTATGGCCATGCTTTCGGAGAGGTTCTCGTAAGCCCTTCTTGTGTTCACTTCAGCAGTCGATTGGCTGATTACAGTTCTGATCAAGACCTTGAAAGGGTCGTCAACTATATCTGAGAGCATCGGGACGGAGAACCTCCTCTTCAACATCTGTAGAACCTCCCTTGCCCTCTGGTATCTTTCCTTCATATCTGTCGGCTCTTGTCTAAGACACTCTCCTTCTAGATATCTCGGACACTTCCTCATAAGTCTCAGGCCATGTGTGCCTGATAGACTTGTGCGTTTCATTGGTGTTGGGAAGAGAACAAGTTATGAGAAACGGGAGAGCCAGCTCTGGACCTGAATATCTGTTGGCCACATACACACAGAGAATTGTAAAAACTAAGACTCCTATAATCCCCTTTCGATTGATGTTGATTAAACTATTAACAGATACGAAATGTCAGTAGTGCCTACTTTCGCTACGTAGCAGCAGTGTCCAAAGAAACAACCGAAGTTACAGGAGCCATGCTCATTCCTACATTCGTTCTTGTTTGTCTCTGCTTGATAACTGGAGTCTATCCAGGATTGTTTATCAGTTTGGCTTCGTTGGCCGCTGAGGTACCGTTGCATCAGTAAGCGTGCATCAGTCCCACGCTTCAAGGATAGTTGCAATAAGAAAGCCTTCTACGTACCTTTTATGGTTTCTTTCAGTAGTTAACCTTAAGGTCTCAGTGTCGATGTGTGCTATGCCTACCGGCAGCTTTTTTCTTCTTAGACATCCGTCTGATTATTCGATCCAGCAGCTGAAAACCAATCGCGAAGACCACCAGCCCCAACACAAAAATGATTGTAGCCAGATTCAAAGATTAGCTCCTCCAATTAACTTGATTAGTAATGAAATGACAAGGAACCCGAGCATTGCTTCGATCATGTTCCAGGAGAGACTTCCGGTCTGAATTCTCCTGAACATGGAAGCTATTGCTACCGTTAGTTGGGCGACACCGTGGTTGAATCCTTCGAATATTCCTTGCTCCGTTAATTTATAAGAACCCTTGGAGAGCGCAACGACGGATCGAGCGAGACCATGATTGAAACCTTCAAGTATGCGTCTTTCTATGAGTCTGTGGGCACTTCTGGAGAACTTGACCATGGAGGATGATAAGGCATCGTAAAGTTTGTTGAGACCATAACCGTTCTTAATGAATACTGTGATAATCGAGGTGGAGTGATTGCCTTTTAGGAATCTGTCAATCTGCCCTCTGACAGCAAAGGCTCCCAAACCTAAGGCGATGGCACCTACTGACAAAGCAATGGAGAAGAAGTCGAAGCCACTGTAGGTAGTTATTGATATTAACTCTGATCTGTTGAAGAGGCTGAGTAGCGGTTCTTCGCATAGTACTGAAAGGACGCATGCAGCGGCTAGTACACGGAGGCATGTCTTCATCAGTAGCGGTGTCTTCAAAGCTTGCGAACTCCTTGATCTAGCGCCAAAGAAAACCTTGTAGATCATCTTGAGGCAATAGACAAAGGTTAGCGCTGCGGTCCCGGCTGCAACCACTGTCAAGTATGGGTGTCCAGCCTTCTCCGCAGCGATGAAGATCAACTCCTTACTGAAGAAGCCGTTGAATGGTGGTAAGCCTGATAGAGCTGCAGCACCGCCCAAACACATTACGAAAGTTACAGGCATATCGCGCCAAAGCCCACCCATCTTATCCATGTCCCTTGTATGAACCGCGTGAATTACTGCACCGGCAGAAAGGAACAGAAGCGCCTTGAAGATGGCGTGACTGAAGATGTAAAACACTCCTGCAAAGTATGCGAGCGAAGTCTCCATGCCGAGGATAAACATCACGTATCCGAGTTGGCTGATCGTCGAGTATGCAAGCAGTCGCTTAAAGTCATTTGTCGTCATCGCCATAGTAGCGGCTAGAAACGCCGTTGAAATTCCAATGTACATAGCTGCAGTGAAGAAGACTGGGACAGAAGAAAACAAAGGGGAAACCCTCGCAACCAGATAGACGCCAGCGTTAACCATTGTGGCGGCATGGATCAGAGCGCTTACAGGTGTAGGCGCCTCCATCGCGTCGGGAAGCCATACGTAAAACGGCAACTGGGCAGACTTAGCCATCGCTCCCAACAAGAAGAGAATAGAGGACGTCTGCAACACAGCGATCGGAACCATGCCAACTAATCTGCTAACTGAAAACATGTCGAAAGTGTGCGTGTAGCTGTGTATCCACAGCATGCCGAGTAGGAGACAGATGCCTCCTATGTGAGTTATTAGAAATGCTTTTGTTCCCGCCCTAGCGGCCAACGGCTTCTCGTACCAAAAGCCGATTAGAGCGTAGGAGCAGACTCCTATAAGCTCCCAGAAGACGTAGAGCTGCAAGAAGTTTCCTGAAAGAAATAGCCCGATCATGCTCCCGATAGAGAAAAGCATAAGGCAGTAATATCTCGTGAGTCCGTGCTCCTCCGTCATGTAGTCAATCGAGTAAAGGATGGTTAGGAGCCCTATCAACGACGTGATGGTCGACATGAGCAGGCTGAGTGCGTCAACGACTACAACAGCTTCGATTCCCATCATTGAGATCCAACTACATCGAGCGACAACCTGACCTGTAGAAAAAGCGTCTGGAATCATCGATATGGTGAGGGCAAGTGTGGAAATGGCGGCCAAGACTGAGAAGTAGTCCCTAGCTCTGCCTGAAACTCTACTCACAACAGGAATGAGTACTGCTGATAACAATGGAATCATCGGTGCGAGAACGTAAGCAAAGGGTATCGTCATAGGCGCCTTCTAGATTAGTCTACGCGAGAATCTTGGAACAAGAGGTGTTGTGAGGACTTCCGCAATTAATCTGGTTAGCATTTTTTCCACATTTTCCTGAGAAAATCGACACAAAAAGTTAATCCCACCGCGTAAGCAATAGAAGCAAGTGTTATTCCAGTAAGAAGAGTGCTAGATTGTCCAGATACGCCAAAATCCAGAATCGATCCTATAATGATGCCCGCAAGGAGATATGCCAATACTTCTGTCGAACCCAGTTTATGCAATAGCCTCCCAAGCAAAAATCCGAGTGGAAGCGTCAAAGCAGCGATGACGTGAATATTGTGCATGTTATCCTACACACCGAGGAATTCTATCTTCCAATTTTCTTAATTGAGGAAGATAGCCATACTTAAACTTTCTCCATAAACTTATATAATCTATCAATCAGCTTAAATTAAATGGCAAAAATTAAATTGTTCGGTGCTGCAGTGGCCTATAGAAGGGAACTGCAAAAGATCGCTAGCTAGCTAGGACATTGATGGAGAATATTATGTCAAAACCTTGATTAGGATGGAGTAAAAAAGTAGGGAAGTTGCTTTAGATCTCGTCATGCGTTACTTCGGGTCTGCCTGTTCTGTTTATCTCCGCAGAGTGCCGTTACTCTCTTCCAGCTCTTGTCTACCCATCGTTGGATGACGTCTACCTCATGCTGGAATTGAGGCTGGAATAGGTGTCTGAATCTTCCCTGCATCTTCAGAAACTCGGAGACGGGCTTGGGCTTTGCAACCTTTATGTTCAGTTTGTACTTGCCCTTGTCTACCTCATATACTGGCCAGTAACGCGTCTGGACCGCAAGCTTGGCAAGCTCGATGCTCTTCGCTGAGTCATGTCTCATTCCAAGTGGGCAGGGCGAGAATATGTGGATCACCGCTGGGCCTTCAACCTCTATGGCTTTCCTCACCTTTGTCATATAGTCGTTCCAGTAGGCAGGAGAAGCCGTGGCAGCGAATTCAATCCCATGTGCAGCGCATATGCCGATGAAGTCCTTCTTGAACTCAGGCTTACCCGGAATCTTCGTTCCAGCCGGGCTGGTCGTCGTCGCTGCTCCGTGCGGCGTCGCTCCAGACCTCTGGATTCCAGTGTTCATGTATGCCTCGTTGTCGTAGCAAATGTATAGGAAGTCGTGTCCTCTCTCAAGGGCTCCAGATAGGGCTTGGATCCCTATGTCGAATGTTCCTCCATCGCCTCCAAAGGCGATTATGTCCACATCCTTGTTCCAAGCGCCTCTTCTGGCCATAGCTTTATAGGCTGCTTCTATGCCCGAGGCAACGGCTGCAGCGTTCTCAAAAGCTATGTGCGCCCATGGCACCCGCCAAGATGTGAAAGGATAAATGGTCGATGCCACCTCTAGGCATCCTGTGGCATTCGTGATGACCGTTGGGCCTCTTAATGCTTTGAGAGTCATCCTTGCGATTATTCCAGCTCCACACCCCGCGCATAATCTATGCCCAGACGTGAACAATTCCTCAGTTGTCAGATCCTTTAATCTCACCATTCCTATTCCCTTACTCCTATGAATTTCAGCGGTTCCTCAACAATCCCAGTCTTTGCGACTTCAAGAGCTTCATTGAAGATAGCCTCGACATCGAAGGGAGTGATGTCTCTCCCCCCTAAGCCATAGATCCCGTTGAAGACTTTGAGTT
The DNA here is from genome assembly GCA_964490655.1 of uncultured Candidatus Bathyarchaeia archaeon. Classification (GTDB taxonomy): domain Archaea; phylum Thermoproteota; class Bathyarchaeia; order Bathyarchaeales; family WAQA01; genus CAZBDB01. Next base: position 6,910 of record CAZBDB010000024.1, read on the forward strand.
CTCTTTCTTCCTTGTATAGGCTGGGCAGTATATCGCTGCACAATGGCCCAAAGGGAGCACCGAAACTGCAGGACCTGTCCAGTATCGCCAGAGCCTTAAGGTTCTCGATCGCCTTAAGGATCTCATCCGTCGGGAATGGCCGGTAGATCCAAGGCTTGATCACCCCAACTTTTTCGCCTTCATCCCTCAGTTTCTTCGCTACTGCCTTAGCAGTTCCAGCTGTGCTTCCTAGACAGATTATGGCAGCATCAGCGTCCTTCATGTTGTAGGTCTCTATGAGATCGTAGCCTCTGTTCGTTAGGTTCTTGTATTCCTTATTGACTTTCCGAATCACCTTTGGGCTTTTCCTCATAGAATCGACTTGCTGGAGCTTCAACTCGAAATAGTAGTCTGTTAGGCAGAGAGCCCCGATCGTCATCGGCTTGTCAGGGTCAATACTCAAGAATGGCTTCCTCGTAGAGAGGAATTTAGAGATCTCCTCATCCTCTCGGACCTCGACGCCCTCCATCGAGTGCGACAGAATGAAGCCGTCTAGGTTCACGGTCACCGGGAGAAGGATATCATGGTCCTCGGCTATCTTGAAGGCTTGTAGGACCCAGTCGTATGCCTCTTGGGCGTTCTCGGCATATATCTGGACCCATCCGCAGTCTCTGGAACCCATCATGTCCGAGTGGTCACCATGAATGTTTATTGGCGCCGATAAGGCTCGGTTGGCAACTCCCATAACTATGGGACATCTCAAACCAGACGCAATGTAGAGCATCTCATGCATCAAGGCCAATCCCTGGCTGGCCGTAGCTGTGAAAACCCTGGCTCCGGCTAGGCTTGAACCTATACATGCTGACATGGCTGAGTGCTCAGACTCAACGCAGACAAATTCCGTGTTCACTTCGCCGTTGTGGACGTACTCGCTGAATGCCTCAACCATGATTGTTTGCGGTGTGATCGGGTAGGCCGCCACAACATCAACATTAGACTGCTTTGCGGCGTAAGCGACAGCCTCATCTCCCGTTAGACCGATTATCTCACTCATCTTCTCTCCTCCGCCATCGTTATTGCATCTCTGGGGCATTCACTCGCGCAGATTCCACATCCTTTGCAGTAGTCGTAGTTGACTGCTACGACCTTCTCCTTCCGAAGTATGGCTGCATCCGGACAGTAGATCCAACACAACAAGCAGTTTATGCACTTCTCTTCGTCTATGATCGGCCTGAAGGCTCTCCAGTCTCCAGTCTCATATTTGAGTGCTGATCCCGGTTCGAGAAGTATGCCGCCTATGGGGATTGACTTCCAACCTGGCTTGCCTTCATCACTCAACTCCATACACCTCTTCGTAAGCTCTCTTGACGACAGCGATGTTCTTCTCACCCACCGTTCCTGGAAAGCGCTCCTTGATCACCTTTGATAGTGAGTCCATCGAGACCAAGGGCATTGTTTTGACAAGAGCCCCGAGCATAGCTGTATTGTAGATCGGCCTCCCAAGTATATCGAGCGCTATCCTTGCAGCATTCACTGTGTACACCCGCGCCTTCTCTACTCCCAGTTCCTTCCTTAGCTCTTCAGGCTTCCTATCAGAGTTTGCCACAACCGTTCCGTTCTCCACCAATCCTCGCGCTACGTCAATCTTACCTAGCAATGTGGGGTCTACGATCACCACAATATTTGGGTTGTATATGTAACTGTGAATAACTATCGATTCATCCGAGATCCTCGTATAACCCGTGACCGGCGCACCCCTTCTCTCTGGCCCGAACTCTGGGAAGGCTTGCACATGCTTCCCATCGAGCAACGCTGCTTGGGCGAGTAATCGGCTCACCGTTACGATGCCTTGTCCGCCTCTGCCATGCCATCTGACTTCGGTTAACAACTGCATACCTCGCGACATATCTTTGAGGTTTTATGCTCATTAGCAAGTTATAGGATATAACTCTACCTAAAAGATGATCGTTCTCCAGTAGTCCATGAAGCCATACATGCATATGGCTCTGTGTACATCTTTTGGATGCCAGATAAGAAGGCGCTAGAGGAAGAGGCAGAAAGTTCGCATTGCACGAGATAGGGCGGAGGGAGGTGGGTCATCCTCTAGCGCTTGCATAGGGACTGGACCTCGAGGAATATAAGATCCATATATTGCCGAATCTAGATCACTGGAATCTATCATAAGATTGGACCCAAGGTATGGTATAGCGCGCAAGTGGTTCTTCACAGATCTGATCGCTTGAGAGCTACGGACCATCGTCTCTCGCCAAGTTTTTCTCTGGAAAGGGGCTCATTTCTAAGCCTGTTCAAAAAGCAGACTTCAGACTAGCAGCTGTTCCGGAGTCAATACGCACGATAAACAGACGCTGAAAAGACAGATATCCTGAACAGCCGAGCAACTAGCTGAATGTTACCAAAACCAGTTACCACTAACGTTACCAATGATAGAGGGAGAGAGGAGTATCGAATTTGACGGATGAAATCATTCGCAAATTTATGGTTCAGGAGAGATCGTAACTCTAGAAAAACGCTAGGGGGTATAGTTTTCAGGAAGAATTTCACTCCTAAGAACAGCGCCCAGAAAACGTCAAGACTCCAATCCAGTGTATGTTATCTGTCAACAACTCCAGTTCTCTTCCATGTCTGGCCAATTCTCTCTCATCATGCTCATCCCCTTTGGACTGATAGAGAAAGAACGCTCGTCACCAGCAGGCGCCCTCGCGCAAAGTCTTGAGAGCATAAGAAAATGTAGTGTTGTTCTTCAGAAGCCGATGGAAAGGCAGACACTGCAAGAGGTAATTCCGCGCCGTAGTTGCCCAAACCTTACATTCACGAATCAGCCAAATACTAGATGTAACAAAGGAATGATTGTCGGTACTCAAGGTGATTTTGATGAAAATTGCAGATATGGAGCCGATCCAGCTGGTACGGCGACTGGAAGAGCCTGCAAGATGGCCTACAGGCTCATCCGAAGTTAGAAGGCTTACGCTAGTCAAGATTGTCACTGATGATGAGATAGTTGGCTGGGGAACAGCTCACAGTGCTGAGACTGTTAACATGCTTAAGCCATTTCTGATCGGTGAAGATCCATTTGATAGGGAGGCTCTTTGGGAGAAAATAGGTTGGAGAAATACTTGGCAAGGCAAAGCGTTGATGTCGACTCTAAGCGGAATCAGTATTGCATTGTACGACATCATAGGAAAAGCAATCAACAGGCCTGTCTACAAGATTCTGGGAGGAGCACAATTCGACAGAGTAAAAGCCTACATGAATGGCCTCTACTTCAATCCTACGGAAAAGATGGTCAAGATAGCCGAAGAGCAGATTGATTATGGCTTCGACGCTATCAAGCTCAAGATAGGATATCCAGGGGGAATCCGAGAGGACATTGAAAAAGTGAAGGCGCTAAGAAAATCCTTCGGATACGATATAGACATCCTATGTGATGCTTGTCGCATTAACTGGAATGCGAACACAGCAATCAAGCTCGGAAGGCAACTTGAGAAATATGAGGTCTACTGGCTCGAGGAGCCGCTTCCGCCAGATGATCTGGATGGCTACGCGGAAATAACTAGAGCCCTTGATATAACAATAGCAGGATTTGAAGGGAAAAGCACACGATATGAATTCAGAGATGCCATAACCAGGCGGGTCACAGACGTCATAATGGCGGATCTTAACATCTGCGGCGGAATAGACGAGGCTAAGAAAATAGCGGCAATGGCAAGCGCATATACCATATTGTTTTCGCCGCACTGTGCAGATGTTGTGGCCACCTCGGCTTCGATCCATGTTTCGGCTACGACCTCAAATTTCCTGATAATGGAGTACACAAGATCGCCACCAGAATGGCTATCAGAAGAACTACTTACTGAGCCTCTAAGATTCAAGAACGGTTACTTGGAACTTCCCACAAAGCCAGGACTAGGAATAGAAATTAACGAGGAGTTCTTGGAAGAACACAGAACCAATTGAACATACTGGAAGCCATAACCGCAAAAACAGGAAGAATTAGCAGAAGAGCTGATTTTATCCTAGGGAACCGTCTCTTCTGGTCGCGTCGTAGCCTTTTCTGAAGTCCGCTCCCAATAGATGCAGTTATGGGGAACAAAGCCAGTAACAATAATGTACGGGAAAAGAT